>JBJTFY010000167.1:0-4230 GCA_046093625.1 Actinomycetota bacterium | reverse complement strand
CTCGGGTCCGGTGCCCTCGACCTCGATCCTCAATCTTCTCGAGGGCGACACCATGTCGAACCTCGGGCTCGTTCGTCTCGGTGACGACAGCGTGTCGATCTACAACGACGACGGCTACGTGAACTACGTACTCGACGTGGCGGCAGTGATCGTCGACTGAGACTCACCCGAAGGTGACGAATTCCCAACCGTCGTCGCGCAACATCTTGATGACCGTCGGCAGGGCGTTGATCATCCCGTTGAAGCTCCCCGAGCAGTCGTGGAACAACAACACCAAGCCGATGTTCGCACTTCGTGCCCGTTGCATCTGGCCCCGAACGGCTCCGATGATCTGGGGAGCTTTGGAATCCATTCGCGGCGCGCCGCCGTTCCACATGGCCTCGTACCAGCCCAACGCACTCGTCGCGGAGAGAACCCGCTGATCGGTCGAGCCGTACGGGGGTCGGTACACCACGGGTCGCACACCGACCGTCGCCTCGATGAGATCGGCGGTCTGACTCAATTGGCGCGCGATTTCGGTGGCGTCGAGCCGTCGCAATCGATGGTGGTCCATCGTGTGGTTCTGGATGCTGTGACCGCGACTCGCCGCGTATCTCGCCTCGGACGGAGTGCGGCGCACCTGGCCGCCGACGACGAAGAACGTCGCCGGCGTGTCGCCCAACACGTCGACGGTCTTGCGGGTCTTGACGACGCAGGGACCGTCGTCGAAAGTGACCGCGACCTGCCCTCGCACCGGCCACTTCACCCGCGGGGCGGCAAAAGGTGCGGGTACCGTCGGCAGTTGACGGGCTTGGACGGACGCGCCTCGCCGCGCGGTTTCCAACCCGACCGGCGGGGAGCCCCGCACTCCGGCCACGGAGGCGAGAGCGATCACCAACGTGGCCGCGACGGACCGTACGGCGAACCTTCGAATGCTCAACGCTCTCCGCCGGACCGCACGACGACGATCGTAGTCTGAGGGCATGAAGCGACCGCCCATCGCCATCGCCGGTCGCGTGGCGGCCGCGGGTCGCGTCTCGCGCAGCGCCATTTCGTTCGCCGGGCGCGTCTACCTCGACGCCGTACTTCGGGCCGGCGGAGAGCCCTTGACCCTCAGCCCACGCGAGTTGCGAGTCGACGAGGCCCGACAGTTGTTGAAGGGATTCAAGGCGCTGGTGCTGATGGGCGGAGCCGACGTCGACCCGCACCTGTACGGTCAACAACGTCAGCCGCACGTCTACGGCGTGAATCCCGAACAGGACCAGTTCGAGACGGCGCTGGTGCACGCCGCGATCGAACTGCGTCTGCCCACCCTCGCGGTGTGCCGCGGCATCCAGGTCGTGAACGTCGCGCTCGGAGGGTCACTCATCCAACACATCGGCGACATTCCCGGTGTGGTGCAACACGCACCGGGCAAGTTCCCGGCCGGACAGGAGTACGCGTTGCACGACGTCGACATCACGCCGCGCACGAAGCTGTCGAAAGCGGTCGGTGCGACCCGGGTGAACGTGGCGTCGTTCCACCATCAGGGCATCGACGTGGTCGGCAAAGGTTTGAAAGTGGTGGCCCGATCCGCCGACGGATTGGTCGAGGGTCTCGAGCACACCGGTCGCGACCAGTGGTTGATCGGTGTGCAGTGGCATCCCGAGGACACCGCGGCCACCGACCCGCAACAACAGAATCTGTACGACGCGCTCGTCAACGCGGCGCGGTAGGTGCGAGAGCCCAACGCAAGGTGCTCACGAGGGTCGCTCCCGCGGGGCGCACCAACGCCCGCTCGCTCAGGGGAAGCCACGGCAGGCGCAACGGCAAGCGGGTCCAAGCGGGCATGAGGCTGACCGCGGCCGCGGCGAGCAACCCGTAAGGGGGACGCACGACCACCGGAAGGGGTGGGGTCAGCAGCAGGTATCGCGCGGCGTCGCGAGCCTCTTCGGACGAGCGCAACTCCGGTCGGTAGGCGGCGAGTGCCTCGCGCACTTCGTGCATCGAACGTGGCGCGTCCGGCACTCCGAGTGCCTCGGCGATGCGCGCCATGTCGTCGACGTAACCGTCGTAATCGGCATCGGTCAACTTCGTGCCGCCGAACACGCGATGGGCCGCGACGAACGAGTCCACCTCGGCGATGTGCACCCACTTCAACAGGTGGGGATCGTTCGCGCTGTACGACCGCCCGTCGGAAGCGGTGCCGACCACGGTGGTGTGTACGCGTTTGATCATGTCGATGGTGGCTCGGGCCTGGTCGGCCGGGCCGTAGGTGGTGGCCGCCAAGAAGTCGGCGGTGCGCTGCAAACGCCCCCACGGGTCGGACTTGTAATCGCTGTGTTGGGCCACTCCGGCCATGGCGAGGGGATGCAACGACTGCAGAAGGAGCGCGCGTAGTCCGCCCACGAACATGCTGGTGTCCCCGTGCACGACCCGGATGGGTCGATCCTCGCCGAACCACCGCTCGCCCGGAGCCTCGAACAACTGGGCCGCACGCTGTTCGGCGTTCGGACCCGCGACCTTCGATCGAACGGCGTCGGCCACCAGGTCGCGCACCTGAGCGACGAGGCGGGTGGGTTCGGTGGCCATGGGACATCGTCGCACCCGCCCTCGGGCGTGTCCATGCGGGCAGGAGTACCATCGTCACATGTCCGACGAGACGGGGGACCAGCCGATCCGGAACGACCGCATGCCGCGCTGGGTGTGGAAGGCGGTTCTCGTCTTCTGGCTCGGCTACTTGGCCACCTTGTTGTTCCGGTATTCGTACGCGCGCCTCTCGACGTTGCTCGTGATCGCCCTGGTGTCGCTGTTCCTGTCGCTCGCCATCGAGCCGGGTGTCGCGCGCCTCGCTCGTCGGGGCTGGCGACGCGGACGGGCGACCATGGCGATCCTTCTCGGTTTGTTGCTCGGCGTCCTCGTCTTCGTGGCCGCCATCGGGACGTTGGTGGCCACCCAGGTGGCCGACCTCGCACAGAACTCCGACCGTTACGTCGACCGCACCGTCGAGTTCTTGAACGACAACTTCGGTGCCGACATCGACGCCCAGAAGGTGAACGACAGAATCCAAGACCCCGACGGTCCGGTGCAGAAGTTCATCAAGGGTCAGCAAGGTGCGGCCCTCAAGTTGTCGGTGACCGCCCTGAGCCTGCTGCTCCAGGGATTCTCGATCCTGCTCTTCACCTTCTACATGGTCGCCGACGGGCCGAAGTTGCGACGGTCGATCTGCAGTCGCTTGAAGCCCGATCGACAGCAGCGTGTGCTCGCCACGTGGGAGCTGGCGATCGACAAGACCGGTGGCTACCTCTACAGTCGCGCCTTGCTCGCCGGAGTCTCGGCCGTCGTGCATTGGATCGCCTTCCAGTCGCTCGGCACCGCGGCGCCGGTGGCGTTGGCCATCTGGGTGGGCCTGATCTCACAGTTCATTCCGGTGATCGGTACGTACATCGCCGGCGTGCTGCCGGTGTTGATCACCTTCATCGATTCGCCGGTAAAGGCTCTGATCGTCATCTTCGTGATCATCGCCTACCAGCAGCTCGAGAACTTCCTCGTCGCTCCCAAGATCACCGCGCGCACGATGGAGATTCATCCGGCGATCTCGTTCGGAGCCGCGATCGCCGGTGGTGCGCTGCTCGGACCGGTGGGAGCGATCCTCGGCTTGCCGGTGGCGGCCATGGCCGTGGCGGTGGTCGGCGCGGCCGGTGAGCGGCACGACCTGGTCGACAGTCCGCTCATCGCGATTCCCGAGAAGAAGACCCGCAAGTCGCGCGATCTCTCCGCTGGTGCGCGACGTCGATTCCGTCGCGGTCGCGGGGCGTGAGCATGACCGGCGAGGCGTACGCCGCGCTCGCTGTCACCGACCGCAGTGGTGTGGCGGAGTCGGTGCATCACGCGGCCGTGGTGGGGCTCGATCGCGACGGCTCCATCGCGTTCGCTTTCGGTGACGCGGGTCGACCCGTCTTCCCGCGATCGTCGATGAAGCCTTTGCAGGCGCACGCGATGGTGTCGGCCGGGCTCGACCTGCCCGACGACCTGTTGGCGCTCGTCTGCGCGTCGCACGATGGTCGCCCCGTGCACCTCGACGCGGCTCGTCGCATCTTGTCGACGGTCGGGCTCGATGAGTCCGCGCTCGCGAACACCGTCGATCTGCCCCTCGACGAAGGCGAGTCGAGGCGCGTCGTGCGTTCCGGTGGGGCGGCGAGCGCGTTGCAGATGAACTGCTCGGGCACACACGCCGGCATGCTCGCCACGTGCGTGGTGACCGGGTGGCGA
>JBJTFY010000166.1:0-7955 GCA_046093625.1 Actinomycetota bacterium | reverse complement strand
ACAGGCCTTCGGGGTGGCCCGTGAAGAACGCGCCAAGCGATTCAACGAGGCGCTCGCGGTGATCCGAGCGTGCTGGTGAACAACGCCGGCGTGGGCCACAAGGTGGCGGTCGAGGACGAGGACCTCGACACGTTCCGCACGGCGATGGAGGTGAACGTCACCGCCATCTGGCACCTGTCGAAGTTGTGCGCACCGCACATGCGCGAGGCCGGGGGCGGGAGCATCGTGAACGTCGCTTCGATGTTCGGCATCGTCGGCTCGTCACCGGTCAAGCAGGCGCACTACTGCGCGTCCAAGGGCGCGGTTTTGAATCTGACCCGCGAACTCGGTCTGCAGTGGGCGCGTCGCAATGTCCGGGTCAACTCCCTGTGCCCGGGTTGGTTCCCTTCGGAGATGACCGAGGCCATGAACGACGAAGCCAGCATGAACTTCCTGCGTCAGAACTCTCCGATCCCGCGGATGGGCGAACTGTCCGAACTGGACGGCGCGTTGTTGCTGTTGGCCTCCGATGCGTCGACCTTCATGACCGGGCAAGAGGTCGTGGTCGACGGCGGCTGGACCGCACGGTGATCTTTCACTTGGCGGTCCGCGCCGACTGGGAATCCGCGAAACGGGCCGGTTCCTATCCGTGGTCGACTCGCGGAATAACGGTGGAACGCGAGGGTTACACGCACTGCAGTTTCGAGCATCAGTGGCGCGGAGTGCGCGAACGCTTCTACGGCGATTTGCGGGCCGACCAGCTCGTGTTGTTGGAGATCGACGAGTCGTTGCTCACCTCACCGGTCGTCGTCGAACGCCTCGGTGACGCGCCCGACGAGTTCCCTCACGTGTACGGCACCATCGACATCGACGCGGTGGTCGGTGAACGCGCTCTGGACTGACGTCGCTCAGATGTCGGGCGTCAGGTGCGCCCACGGGGCGGCTTGTTCCAACTGGGACGCCACGCGGATGAGCACGTCCTCGCGTCCGTAGGCGGCCACCAACTGGATGCCCACCGGAAGGCCGGTGGGAGTGCGGTGCAACGGAAGGCTGATGGCGGGCTGGCCACTCATGTTGAACTGTCCGGTGAAGGTCACCCATCCGCCCGCGGTGACCAAGGGCGTCATCGGGCGCTCGGCGTCGTTCAGCATCGACCCCACCGGAACGGGCGGAGCGGCCAGCGTCGGGGTCAACAGCAGGTCCCAACCCTGTGACCACCACGATTGAACGGCGCGCCGGAACCTCACCGCCGCCGCCAACGAGGCCGCGTAGTCGACACCGCTGACGTTGTTGGCGAACTGGGCCTGAGCCCAGTTCATCATCTCCACGTCGTCGACCGTCATCTCGCGACCGAGCGCTTCGGCGAACCGCCGCAACGACATGCCCATGTTGGTGCTCCACATCTGACCGAAGGTGCGCCCCATCTCGTTGTCGGCGAGTACCTCGGGCCACGCCGGTTCCACGTGATGACCGAGCGACTCGAGCAACTTGGCGGCGTTGTGCACGCCGGTGACGCACTCGGGATCGGTGGCGAATCCGCGCGGGCTGTGGTCGAGCAGGCCGATGCGCAACCGACCCGGGTCGGCCCCCACCTCGTCGGCGAACGGGCGCGCGGGGAGTGGTGCGATGATCACGTCGCCGATTCCGCGGCCGTGCGTGGCGTCGAGCAACCGGGCGCTGTCGCGGACCGTCCGACTCACGCAGTGTTCGACACCGAGGTTGCTCTCGTCGCGCGCGGGCCCCATCGAAATGCGACCTTGCGACACCTTCAATCCGACGAGCCCGCAACACGCGGCCGGGATGCGGATCGATCCGCCTCCGTCGCTGGCGTGGGCGATGGGCACCATGCCGGCCGCCACCGCGGCCGCCGCTCCACCGCTCGAACCACCCGACGTGCGCGTGGTGTCCCACGGGTTGCGTGTGGGTCCCCATGCCTCGGGCTCGGTCACCGGGACACTTCCCAACTCGGGGCTGTTGGTGCGACCGAGGCTGATTAGCCCCGCCGCCTTGTAGCGACTCACCAAGGTGGTGTCGGCATCCGAGACGTAGTTGGCGGCCTTGTGCGCCTTGTTGCCGTTGCTGAGTGGTTTGCCTGCTTCGGCGGCAAAGAGATCCTTCAACAGATAAGGCACGCCGTGGAACGGTCCACGCGGCAGCGCGGGGTTCGCGGCCAAGGCGCGGGCGTCGTCGAACCACCTGTAGGTGAGGGCGTTCAACTTGGGGTCGTATTTCTCGATCCGCTCGATGGCGGCCTCGACCAACTCCGACGGAGTCACCTCACCTTTGGTGACGAGATCCGCTTGAGCGGTCGCGTCCATCCAGCGGGTGTCGTCGGCGATCGACCTCAGGAGCGAATTAGTAGCAGGTGACACTATGGTTGACGGCTGATGTCCGGCGATCCTGCAACCGACGCCGCCACGAGCACGCGCGCGCTCCTGCGGGTGGCGCCGGTGCGCAACCTGCTCGGTTCGAGCGTGCTCACGTCGGCGGGCGTGATGTTGCAGGCGACGGTTCTCGGCAAGCAGGTGTACGACATCACCGGTCGCGAACTCGACATCGGATTGCTCGGTCTGGCCGAATTCCTGCCGGCGGCCCTCCTCGTGCTCGTCACCGGCACCGTCGCCGACCGATTCGACCGCAAATTGATCGGGGCGCTGGCCATCGGGGCCGAGGCCCTGTGTTCGCTCGCATTGATGATCTATTCACTATCCGAGCCGACCGCGGTGTGGCCGCTCTTCGTCATCGCGGTGATGTTCGGCGTCGCCCGGGCCTTCGCCGCACCGTCGGTGAGGTCGATCCCTCCCATGGTCGCGCCCGACGGCGCCCTCCCGCGCACGATCGCCTTGTACTCGGCGACCTGGACCTCGGCGGCCATCATCGGGCCGGCACTCGGTGGCCTGCTGTACGCGATCGAACCGTGGGTGGCGTACGCGGTGGCCGCCGCGATGGTCGGCGGCGGAATGCTCTTCATCCTGGCCATCCGATTCGTGAACGCCCCCGCACCACACGACCCCCACGACGAGTCGAAGAAGGTGTCGCTCCACAGCGCGCTCGAGGGCCTTCGCTTCATCCGTCGCACGCCCATCTTGTTGGCGGCCATCTCGCTCGATTTGTTCGCGGTGCTGTTCGGTGGTGCGGTGGCCCTGTTGCCGGCGATCGCCGAAGACCGTCTGGGTGTGGGGGACGTCGCCTACGGATGGCTGCGCGCCGCACCGGGCATCGGCGCGGCCTTGATGGCGTTGATCCTCGCGTCGCGGCCCGTGACCCGGCGCGTCGGCCGCACCTTGCTGTTGGTCGTCGCGGTCTTCGGACTCGCCACCGTCGCCCTCGGTGTGACCACCAGTTACCTCGTGGCCTTCGTGGCCCTCGTGATCCTCGCCGGTGCCGACATGATCAGCGTTTTCATCCGCAGCACCCTCGTTCCGCTCGTGACCCCGGACGACAAGAGGGGACGCGTGATGGCGGTGGAAAACGTTTTCATCGGCGCCAGCAACGAGTTGGGCGCGTTCGAGAGCGGAGTCGCCGCTCAGGCCTTCGGCACGCAAACCGCCGTGATCGGTGGTGGTGTCGCCACCGTCGGCATCGTCGCCCTGTACTCGGTGTTCTTCCCGACCCTTCGTCGTGTCGATCGTTTCGAGGACCTCGAGACGCCCGAGAATCCGCGCTAATCGCCGGTCCGCGACGTCAGGCGGTGATCGCCAACCAGACGGCGAACGGGATGACGATCCACGACAGCACGAGCAACACGATCGCGTACACCGCGAAGTTGTAGCTCTCGTCGCGCGGTGGTCGTCCGGCCACCCCGATCGTCTCCCACAGGGCCTTCACGGGTTGGTCGGTCGACAAACGGATACGGCGACGGGCCACCCCGGCGCTGTAGAGGGCCACCCACGAGAGCGCGGCCAGGACCGCCATCACGACGACGCTCAGGACGATCACCCCGGCCCGTGAGTCGAGAGCCGCGCGGGCCACGCTCTGCAATGCCCCGGCGATCGATGTGAGGAAGGCGCCGCCGAGCAGGAACGTGGGCAGGCCGAGGGCCTTGTTGCTCATGCCGGATTGCACCCGTCGGGCGTCGAGGCGGGCGCGTCGGAGCATCGCGTGCTCGGGGCTCGACCACTCACTGTTGGCCTCGCGTCGTTCGTACAGACCGCACAGTCGGTTGAGCAACCGGGTGAGATGACTGCGCACGATCCAGCGTGTCGACTGTTGCACGAGCCACTTGGCGACCGGGGTGAGCGGTCCGAGACGTCGCACGTTGGCCGGTCGTTGGCCGTTGCGATCGAGGACCTCGATCGCTCGCATCACCATGCGGTGAGCCTCTTCGAATCGATGCGGATGATGCAGCGGGCGCACGGCGGCCATTTGCGCCACCATCTCCTGCTCGACCACGCCCTTGCCGCCGATCTGTTCGAGCAACGCTCCTTTTTCCTCGTCGGTGTCGGCGCGCAACACCCGCAGTGAGTCGATCTGATCGAGCAACAACTCGGGGACCTGCGCGAGAGGACCTTCCTCCCGTTTCTCGGAGCTCGCGTCGGGTTCGTCGGGCACGCGATCAGGGTACTGCGAGTCCGGCCCGCCGTCCGGATGGGTAGGGTTTCGGGGTCCGGAGGTGAACACGTGCGACGACTTCTTTCCGAATTCAAGGACTTCATCAACCGAGGAAATCTTCTGGCCATCGCGGTCGGCTTCGTGGTCGGTGGCGCCTTCTCCGGTCTCGTCACGGCGCTCGTCGGGAACATCATCATGCCCCTTGTCGCGATCCCCTTCGGTGAACCGAAGTTCGACGACGTGCTCATCCTCCACCTCAACGATGCCGAGATCCGCTTCGGAGCGTTCCTGACGGTGGCGGTCACCTTCTTGTCCATCGCCTTCGTGTTGTTCCTGATGTTGAAGGCGTACAACAAGGCCACCGGCACACCGGCCGAGGCGCCCCCCTCCGAGACGGCGTTGTTGACCTCGATCCGCGACGAACTACGCGCGATCCGCGAACAGAACGAGAAGCGGTGACCACGACCGGTCGTCGAGCGGCCCTCGTAGCGACCGCCCTCGTCGCGTTGGTGGCCTGTGGCGGGGGAACCGCGGCCCCCGCGACCCCGTCGGGACCGTTGGGCACGGTCGCCGGAGTCGGAATCGTGCCGAGTGAGTCGGGCGGTTCGGGCGCCATCGCGGGTGGTTCGACCACCTCGGTACCGACGAGTCGTCAGTTGACCGTCGGCGAGGTGGCCAACGGCAATCGGCTCCTGTTCATCGGTGATTCCATCCTGGCCGCGTTGTCGCGTCGGTTCAGCGGGCCGGCCTGCGACATCCTCGTTCCGATGGGTTGGCAGGTGTCGATCGAAGCCGAGCGCGGCAAGCCGATCAACCTCGGTCTGAAGATCATCGAGAAGAAGCTGCCCCAGGGTTTCGATGCCGCGGTCGTGTTCCTCGGTACGAACTACGGGCGTGATCAGGCGAAGTACCGCGAGATGCTGCGACAGATTCTCGACACTCTGGCGCCCCGTCCCGTCATCATCATGACGGCGACCGAATTCAAGCCCTACATCGCCGAGGTCAACGAGGTGATCCTCGCCGAGGTCGCGGCCCGTGACAACTTGTGGTTGCTCGACTGGCGCACGATCTCGAAGGCCCCGGGATTGTTGTGGAAGGACGGCATTCACCCGGTCGCCGCCGGTAACGAGGTGTTGATGAGTCGACTCGTCGACTTGCTCGGGCCGGCGCCGGCACCCGCGAACGGAAAGTGCCTGCCGTCGGAGTTCACCGACGACGCCCCGTTGACGAACATGCCACCCGATCAATCGACCACCACCGACCCGAACGCGACCACCACCACGATCGACCCGATGGCGACAACCACCACGTCCACCACCAACGTCCCGGCGGTGGCCACGTCGACGTCGTCGTCGACGCCGTAGATCGTCGTCGGGTGACCCGCGCATCCTCGGGGATGGTTGTTCCCGGGCTCGGCACGGCACACACTTGAGGGATGCTCCAGGTCCAGTCGCTCTCGGTCGAGGTGGGAGGCCGCCTCGTGGTGGCCGAGGCCACCTTCACCGTGATGCCCAAGGACAAGGTCGGTCTGGTGGGTCGCAACGGTGCCGGCAAGACCAGCCTCTTCAAGGTGCTCGGCGGTGAAGCCGAACCCGTCGCCGGAAAGGTGATGCGCAAGGGAGGTTTCGGTTACCTGCCCCAGGACCCGCGCATCGCGGGCATCTACGACGGGCGCTCGGCGATCTCGCACGTCCTGTCGGGTCGCAACATCGACGACGATCTGATGCGCATCGAGAAACTGCGCGTCGCGATGGAGGAGGAGGCGAGCGAACGCAACGTGCAGCGATTCAGCCGCGCCGAGGAGGAGTTCGCCCTCAAGGGTGGCTATGCCGCCGAGAGCGAGGCGCGCAGCATCGCCGCTGGACTCGGGATGGCGGGCGGTCGATTGGACCTGCCGGTGGGCGTTCTCTCGGGCGGTGAGCGACGGCGCGTCGAGCTCTCGCGCATTCTCTTCGCCGGTAGCGACGCGTTGCTCCTCGACGAACCCACCAATCACCTCGACGTCGACGCCAAGTCGTGGTTGCTCGATTTCCTGCGCCAGTACCGCGGAGCCCTCCTCGTGATCAGTCACGACCTCGATCTGCTCGACGAGGCGATCACGCGCGTGTTGCACCTCGACCGTGTCGCCGAGGACGCCACCGGACACATCGTGGAATATCGCGGCACCTACAGCCAGTACCAGCGGGCGCGGGCCGACGACGAGGAACGACTCGCGAAGAAAGCGGCGCTGCAGGCCAAGGAGATCAACCGACTCCAGACCGTCGTCGATCGTTTCGGGGCCAAGGCCACCAAGGCGGCGATGGCCCACAGCATCGAGAAGCGCATCGACCGACTGCAGAGCGAGAAGGTCGTCGCTCCCAACGCGAGTCGCCAGATCCAGGTCCGGTTCCCCGACCCGCCGCCGTGTGGCACGACGGTCATCACGGCCGAACACCTGTGCAAGGGCTACGGAGGGCCCCCGGTGTTCGAGGACGTCTCGTTCGACCTCGGTCGCGGCGAGCGCCTGTTGGTTCTCGGACTCAACGGTGCCGGCAAGACCAGCCTGTTGCGGATTCTGGCCGACGAGACCGAGGCCGACCTCGGCACGTTCGCCTTCGGCCATCAGGTGCAGTGCGGCTACTACGCGCAGGAGCACGACAACCTCGACACCAACGCGTCGTTGCTCGACAACATCCGGCGCGAGGTGCCGCCCGGGGTGCAACTGACCGAGACCCAACTGCGCGGGTTGCTCGGAATGTTCGGGCTCTCCGGTGAGAAGGTGTTCCAGAAGTCGGGCACTCTGAGCGGCGGTGAGAAGACCAAGCTGGCTCTGGCCATGTTGATGGTCGGACGCAACAATCTGCTGTTGCTCGACGAGCCCACCAACAACCTCGATCCGCCCAGTCGTGAGGCCGTGGCCGATGCCCTGTCGGGTTGGAAAGGCGCGATCATCTTCGTGAGCCACGACACCGAGTTCGTGGAGCGCCTCGCTCCCACCAAGGTGTTGCTGATGCCGGACGGTCAGGTCGACTACTTCGGACCCGACTGGCTCGACGTGGTGAGTCTGGCCTGAGGGCCGATGACCCCCGGTTCCGTGCCGACGGGTGTGACCCGCGCGGTTACGGTGTGGGCATGCGTATTGGAATCTTCGGTGGAGCAGCGAACGACGGAACGATCGACGCCATGGTGGCCGAGGCGCGAGCGGCCGAGGCCGCCGGCTTCGCCAGCTACTGGGCGCCCCAGATCTTCGGACACGATGCGCTGACGGCGCTGGCCGTGATCGGTCGCGAGGTGCCCCGCATCGAGTTGGGCACGAGTGTGGTTCCCACCTACCCGCGCCACCCGATGATGATGGCCCAACAGGCCCTCACCGTGAATGCGGCGTCGAATGGCCGCCTGTGTCTGGGCATCGGACTCAGCCACAAGATCGTGGTCGAGTCCATGTG
>JBJTFY010000165.1:0-2570 GCA_046093625.1 Actinomycetota bacterium | reverse complement strand
ACCAGAAACGGCTGTCGGGAAGAGGCTCATGTGATGGTGGTCTTCCACTATCCGTCGTCCACGATCTGGATCGACCACCTCGAGGAGCAACGCGAACCCAACGTCTACGAATTCTGTTCGACGCACTGGAATCGCTTCCAGCCCCCGAGTGGCTGGTCGATGGACGACCGGCGTCGTGCCGAGGTGTTGCCCTTCGTCCACCGCCTCGCCGGCTGAGCCGTGACGCGTTCCCGGCCGGCGACCAACGCCACCAGGTTCTCCTTGGGCGTCGTCGTCCTCGCGTGGGTCATCGCCTACGTGGTCGCTCTGGTCGCCCAGAGCATCGCGATCGGACTGGCGGGTTGGGCCGGTGAGCCGTCGGAGACGTGGCCCACCAGTGTCACCGCGGTGGCGGCGGTGTTGCTCTGGATCTCGTTCCTCGTGGCGCTCACGGTGGTGTCACGACGCTTCGGGTCGGGTCGCTTCGCCGAGGACTTCCGTCTCGCGTTCCGGCCCGTCGACCTGGTCGGGTTACCGATCGGTGCCGCGACGCAACTGCTCGCCGTGCCGGCGCTCTATTGGCCGCTGCGTCGGGTCTGGCCCGACACGTTCGACACCGACTCGTTGTCCGAGAGGGCCCGCGATCTCTGGGACCGCGCCGACGGCATCTGGGTCGTGGTGTTGGTGGTGGTGGTCGTGATCGGCGCACCGCTCGTGGAGGAACTGGTGTACCGCGGACTCATCCAGCAGACGCTCCAAGGTCGCCTCGACGACGTGATCGCGCTCGTCGTCTCGGCGGTGGTGTTCGCGGCGATCCACCTGCAGGCCATCGAGTTCCCGGGGCTGTTCCTGTTCGGTCTGGTCGTGGGTTTCTGCTTCATGCGTACCGGGAGGCTCGGTATGGGGATCATGGTCCACTTGGCGTTCAACGCCGCCGGACTGTTGATCGTGGCCTGAGCACGCTCGGCGGCGAGGCCCCGGTCGTGGCAGGATGAAGGTCGTATGTCCGACGAGCTCGTAACTGTCGACACCGTCGAAACCGTCGATGCCGTCGACGCCGTCGATTTCGACGACACGGCCGACGACCGACGCTGGAACCCGTTTCGCGGTTGGGGTCGCCAGCGGTTGATCGAATTCTGGGTGCGCGTCGCGCTCGTGGGCATCAGCTCGATCATCGCGCTCAAGGTGATCCAGCCCTCGCTGGTGCTCAAGGACACCACCCCGACCGGCGGTGACATGGGTGCGCACGTCTGGGGTCCGGCGTACCTTCGGGATCACCTGCTGCCGTGGCGGTTGAACGGTTGGTCGATGGATTGGTATTCGGGATTCCCGATCTATCGCTTCTACATGGTGGTCCCGGCCCTCTTCATCGTCGGCCTCGACGTGCTGTTGCCCTACGGCGTGGCGTTCAAGATCGTGGCGGTGGCCGGCATCGTCACGCTCCCGGTGTGTTGCTGGGCCTTCGGTCGACTCGCTCGTTTCGCGTACCCGATCCCCGAGGTGTTCGCCGTCATCGGACTGGTGTACCTGCTCGACGAGAGTTACACGATCTACGGCGGAAACGTGGCCTCGACCATGGCGGGGGAGTTCTCCTTCTCGATCGCACTGTCGTTCGCGATGCTGGCCTTCGGGTTCTTCGCGCGCGGCCTGCAGACGGGCCGACACCGGGTGAGCGCGGCGGTCTTGATGGCCATGGCGGTGCTGTGCCACGGGATCGTGGCCATTTACGTCGCGGTCGGACTGCTCCTGATGGCGTTGTTGTGGGTCGACCGTTCGCGCCTGAGGTGGTTCGTCACCACGGCCGGCACCGGGGCGTTGCTCTCGGCGTTCTGGATCGTGCCGTTCCTGCTGAATCACGCCTACATGACCGACATGAAGTACAAGGGCGAGCCCGGGAACGGATCGTTCACCTCGTACTGGGGCATGTTCTTCGCCCTCCCCCCGTTCTGGAACTTCCTGATCCTCGCCTTGGCCCTCGTGGGTTTCGCGGTCATGTTGGCCAAACGGAACATCGCGGGCGTCTGGCTCGGAGTGACCGGTCTGGTGTTCACGGCGTTCGTCTATCTGTTCAACGACAGCCTGCCGGTCATCGGACTCCTCTGGAACCCACGCCTCCTGCCGATGTTGAACATGTGTCGCTACCTGTTGGCAGGCATCGGGGCGATCGAGCTGGTTTCGGCGATCGTCCGACTCGTCGACCTCGAGGCACTCATCTCGCGTTCGCGTCGCGCGACCGGAACCGTCGACGCCTCCGAAACGGCCCGTGATTTCGAGTCGCGACATCGCGACCGCCTCTTCACTGCCCGTACCACGACGGCCATCGTCGGCTCGCTGCTCGTTCTCGTCACCCTGGGATGGCGATTCCAGGTGCTGCCGTTCGGTTCGGTGTCCGACGAGGGTCAAGGGGCCGAATACAACTGGGGTCCGTTCGAGGGCGACGCCAACTCGAAGGGATTCGTCGACGGATGGGCCAAGTGGAACTTCACCGGCTACGAGGGCCGCTCGGCGTACGGCGAGTACTACGACCTCGTGCAGACGATGAAGTCGATCGGAGAGAGCGACGGGTGCGGTCGGGCCCTCTGGGAGAACCA
>JBJTFY010000164.1:0-2791 GCA_046093625.1 Actinomycetota bacterium | reverse complement strand
CCCTCCCGATCCTGCGACCGGCCATCTTCTCCGCCGCCGCGATCGTCGGCTTCATGTGTTTCACGTCGTACGGAGTCGTGCGAATGCTCGGTGGTGGTTCCGCGACGATCACGGCGAACCAACCGCGCTCGATTCCGTGGGGGAGCAATTGCAGGAACGCCGCACCCACCACGACGGTCGGCAGGATGAAGGGCACGGTGACGACGGCGAGTGCGAGTCGACGCATGGGGAAGGCGTGTCGCGAGAAGGCCCACGCCGAGGGAAGTCCGACGACGAGGGTCAGGGTGGTCGAAACCAGCGTCTGCCACACCGTGAAGATCAACGAGGACATCACCCCGGGACGCGACCACACCTCGATGAGCGAGTCCGACGAGATGACCCGCAGCGCCAGGCGCACGACGGGCACGATCACGATCGTCGACACCAGCGCGACGCCCGGCCAGGCGAACCAACGTCGCTCGAGCGACGACGGCGCCTCAGCGGACGATCGCATCCCACTCCTCGAGCCACGCGTCGCGCGATTCCGCGATGGTGGCCGGCTTCATGGTCGCCGGGTCGGTGACGGTGGGCGCGTAGTCGCGGAACGACGCGGGGAGATCGGCCTCGGAGTTCGCCGGGAACACGAAAAGACTCTCGGGCAACATCTCCTGGAAGTCGCGCGCGATCATGTAGTCGACGAGACGTCGGGCGGCGGCCGTCTTCTTGGTTCCGCGCAACACTCCGGCGTACTCGATCTGACGGAAGCAACTCGTCGTGACCACCGAGGTCGGAGCCGGCGCTCCCGGGGGCAATGGTGGCTCGGCGAAGATCACCTCGGCCGGGGGAGACGAGGCGTAGCTGACGACGAAGGGTCGGGAGCCTCCGTAACGCGTGAACTCGGTGTAGTAGGCCTCGTACCAGCCGTCGACGACGAGCAAGCCGTTGGCGGCGACCGCGCGCCAGGTGTCCTCCCATCCGTCAGGATCGTGGGCGATGGTGCCGAGTAGGAAGGCCAAGCCGGTCGACGACGTGGTCGCTGACGGCATCACGAGAAGGTCGCGATAGGCGCGATCCGCGAGGTCCGCGAACGTCGCCGGGGGCTCGACACCCAGTCGTTCGAGCGTCGCCACGTCGTAATTGACGCACACGTCGCCGTAGTCGACGGGAGTGACCACATCGAAACCGTCGAGCGCCGGGTCGATCGGGGCTGCGCCGCTCTCGTACGGGTCGAACACCTGACCGTCGATCGCGCGACTCAGCAAGGTGTTGTCGACGCCCCACATCACGTCGCCTTCGGGATTGCCCGCGGTGAGGACCGCCTTGGAGACCATCACCCCCGCGTCGCCGGCGGCCACCACCTCGACGGTGATGCCGGTCGACTCGGTGAAGGCGTCGAACGCCCCGTCTGGTGGAGTGAACGACTCGTACGCGACGAGGGTGATCGACTCCACCTTCGGTTCGTTCGAACCACAGGCCACCAGCGACGCACAACCGATCGCCAGCGCGCCCGCGACGACACTTCGCTTGAAGTTGTTCCTCATGACTCCTGCTCCCACGGCACGACGACGGCCAGTACCCCTGAATCGACTGCGACGGTCACCGCACCGAGCGCGATGTTGCTCACTCCGCGCGCGTCGTGCCCCCACAACGTTTCGTCGGAGAGGTTCCAGCGAAGGCCCGTCGTCGTGACTCCGTGCGCCGATCCGGCGATCGGGATCAGACTGACGGTCGTGCCCTTTGCGAACTCGGTCGCGAACCGGCGCGGGCCGTGAACGACGTGCATCAGATCGCGGCCGACGTGCAATCGCAGATGATCGATCGTCGCGAGACCGGGACCGGCCATGGCGGCCACCACACCCAGGACGTGATCGAATCGATCACCGCCACCCCAGAGCACGTCGATCTCGGTGGCTCCCCGTTCGTGGGCCAGCGCGAGCGCCAGTTCGGTGTCGGTGCGATCCTTGTCGGTCGGCATCGAGATCACCTCGACGTTCATCGACGCGCCGCGAGCGAGCGCATTCGGAGTCGCCGAATCGAAGTCACCGATGACGACATCGGGTTGCAATCCGAGGGCGAGGGCGTGGTCGAGACCGGAGTCGGCGCACACGATGGCGTCGATCGGAGGGTGGTCGACCAGGCCGGCGAGGACCGGCGGATGTCCACCGATGACGACGAGGAACCGGCGGGTGGGGGAACTGGCTGTGGTGTCGGTCATTCGATTCCCTCCGCTGGCATTACCCAGATCAGGTTTCGGGTCGGTGGCGGCGACCACCCTCTCAGCCCGCCGATCTCGCGAGCTCCCCGTCGTGTGAGCAGATACTAGTTCGTGGAGTTCGTCCGCGGGAGATCGGGCTCGATGAACACGTAGCGGGCGGCTCGGACAGCGGCGCGAACCTCGCTCTCGATGCGATTTATTGCCCGGCTGAGTTCGGGAGCATCTAGGTCGTCGCGGAAATGGAGTTTGGCCGCCACCAGAATCTCGTCCGGACTGATGTGCTCGGTGCGAAGGTTCAGGATCGAACGCACGGTCGACTCGCTCAAGAGGGCGGCTTCGATGGCCACGAGGTCGTCGTCGCCGACCGACTCGCCGATCAGCAGGGCCTTGGTCTCACTCGCGAGCACCGTCGCGATGACGACCAACAGCACGCCGATCGCTATCGATCCGACCGCGTCCCAGCGCGGCTCTCCGGTGACGTGGGAGGCCACCACTCCGGCGAGAGCGATGAGCAGTCCCACCTCGGCGCCCACGTCCTCGAGCAAGACGACCGACAGTTCCGGCTGCTTCGAGGTGCGGATGAATCGAATCCACGAC
>JBJTFY010000163.1:0-11378 GCA_046093625.1 Actinomycetota bacterium | reverse complement strand
CGGTGGCACCCCCGCGCCGACTGGGGTTCGCGATCGAGGTGATGCGTCGGCACGTTCGCGCTCTCGACGCACACTTCGGCGTCGACCAGTCGGGCAGCGCCCGCGGGGTGCGCGACTTCCGCAAGCACGTGTCCTGGTACCTCACCGGCTTTCCGGTGGGTGGCGACATCCGTCATCGACTGGCCTCCACGTCGACGGTGGCCGAGGTGGACGCACTGCTCGACGAGATGCTCGCGGCGCACGGGCCCGATCTCGCGGTGGTCGACGGTGGCGAGCGTATTCGTCGCGGCAAGACGAGCGGACCGATCCGCGTGGCGTTGCCCGAGGGCTACCTCGAGCGGCGCCACGACATGGTGGTACCCGATGACGACGACGTGATGGCGTTGTCGGGGGGTTGAGTCGATGACGGTCGAGATGTCGGGAACCAACGTGGTGTTGGCTTCGGGTTCACCCCGTCGACTCGAGTTGTTGCGGTCGATCGGGGTCGAACCCGTCGTCGTGAGCCCCGATGTCGACGAGTCGGTCCGGCCCGGTGAACGAGCGGTGGATTACGTGCGACGTCTGGCCGCGTCGAAGTTGGACGCCGTGATGCGCGATCTGGAGGGCGTCGCGGTCGGCACCGTCGTGGTGGCCGCCGACACGACCGTCGATCTCGACGGCGAGATCCTGGGCAAGCCGCGCGACGACGCCGAGGCCATGGCGATGCTGATGCGTCTGCGGGGTCGGACCCACCGGGTGCACACGGGTTTCGCCGTGGCCGTGGCCGGGCCGGGATGCCGAGGGGTCGACTGGGAGGGGCACGTCGAGGTGGTCTCGACCGCGGTCACCTTCGCCCTGGTCCCGATCCCGGACCTGATCGCCTACGTCGATACGGGCGAACCGCGCGACAAGGCCGGGGCGTACGCGATCCAGGGCGGCGCGGCCGGATTCGTGACCGCGGTCGAGGGCGACCTCGACGCCGTGGTGGGCCTGCCGGTGGCCCGGGTGGTCGCGGTGGCGGCGACCTTGGGCGCCCCGCTGACGTAGGGCGGTTAGCACTCTCGGGTTCCGGTTGCTAACGCGCCGACTGCGCCCGTATCATTGGCACTCGGTCGTCGGGAGTGCTAACGCCCCCGGCGACCGATCAGAACAGCATCAACACACGCCATCAACACACGCCAACGAAAGGCTCGACACCATGAACCTGAAGCCCCTCGATGATCGAATCGTGGTCCGGCCCAACGCAGCCGAGGAGCGCACCGCTTCCGGTCTCGTCATCCCCGACACCGCCAAGGAAAAGCCCCAGCAGGGCGAAGTCCTGGCCGTCGGCCCCGGCCGCTGGAGCGACGACGAAGGCAAGCACTTCGCGCTCGACGTGAAGGTCGGCGACACCGTCCTGTACAGCAAGTACGGCGGCACCGAGATCACCGCCGGTGGCGAGGACCTGCTCATCCTCACCAGCCGTGACGTCCTCGCCATCGTGGTCAAGTGAGGAACTGACCCATGTCCAAGATCCTGAAGTTCGACGAGGAGGCGCGTCGCGCACTCGAAGCCGGCGTCAACAAGCTGGCCGATGCCGTGCGCGTGACCCTCGGACCCAAGGGACGCAACGTCGTCCTCGACAAGAAGTTCGGTGCGCCCACCATCACCAACGACGGTGTGTCCATCGCCAAGGAAGTCGAACTGGAAGACCCGTTCGAGAACATGGGCGCCCAGTTGGTGAAGGAAGTCGCCACCAAGACCAACGACGTCGCCGGTGACGGCACCACCACCGCCACGGTGCTGGCTCAGGCCATGGTTCACTTCGGTCTGCGCAACGTGACCGCCGGAGCCAACCCGATGGGCCTGAAGAAGGGCATCGAGAAGGCCGTGGCCGCCGCCGTCGAGAGCATCAAGGATTTGGCGCAGAAGGTGGAGGACAAGGCCCAGATCGCCAGCGTCGCCACCATCTCGGCCGCCGACTCCGCGATCGGCAACGTCATCGCCGACGCCATCGACAAGGTGGGCAAGGACGGCGTGGTCACCGTGGAGGAGAGCAACACCTTCGGCATCGAGCTCGATTTCACCGAGGGCATGCTCTTCGACAAGGGCTACCTGTCGCCGTACTTCGTGACCGACGCCGAGCGTCAGGAAGCGGTGCTCGACGAGCCCTACATCCTGCTCTACGGCTCCAAGATCAGCACCGTGCAGTCGCTGTTGCCGGCCCTCGAGTCGGTCATGAAGACCGGCAAGGCGCTCATCATCATCGCCGAGGACATCGAGGGCGAGGCGCTGGCCACGCTCGTGGTGAACAAGATCCGTGGCACCTTCAACTCGGTGGCCGTCAAGGCTCCGGGCTTCGGTGACCGCCGCAAGGCGATGTTGCAGGACATGGCGGTGCTCACCGGCGGCCAGGTCATCAGCGAGGAGGTCGGTCTCAAGCTCGAGAACGTCACCCTCGACCTGTTGGGCCGCGCCAAGCGCGTCATCGTCACCAAGGACGAGACCACCATCGTCGACGGCCACGGCGACAAGGCCGACGTCGAGGGTCGCATCAACCAGATCAAGGCCGAGATCGACAACACCGACTCGGACTGGGACCGCGAGAAGCTGCAGGAGCGTCTGGCCAAGTTGGCCGGCGGTGTGGCGCTCATCAAGGTCGGCGCCGCCACCGAGGTGGAGCTGAAGGAGAAGAAGCACCGCATCGAGGACGCCATCTCGGCCACCCGCGCCGCCATCGAAGAAGGTGTGGTTCCCGGCGGTGGAACCGCGCTCCTGCGGGCGCGCGCGTCGGTGAAGAAGGTCGTCGATTCGCTGACCGGCGACGAGGCCACCGGTGCGCGCACCGTGTGGGAAGCCCTCGACGCTCCGGCCCGCAACATCGCCGACAACGCCGGTATGGAAGGTGCCCTCGTGGTGCAGCGCGTGGAAGGTGAGAAGGGCGCGATGGGCCTGAACGCCGCGACGGGCGAGTACATCGACCTCGTCAAGGCCGGCATCATCGACCCCGCCAAGGTCACCCGTGCGGCGTTGCAGAACGCCGGTTCCATCGCGGCCCTCGTGCTGACCACCGAATGTCTCGTGGCCGACAAGCCCGAGAAGAACGGCGGCGCCGGCGGCGGAATGCCCGGCGGCATGGGCGGCATGGGCGGAATGCCCGGAATGATGTGACGAGCGGCGCGAGCCACTCTCGAGTGAACGACGGCCCCGGGGTTCGCCCCGGGGCCGTTGCCGTTCTCGGGGCCGGCGGCACGTCTCGTTAGTGTTCGGGTCGTGGCGGCCACCGGAAAACGTTCCTTCTGGCTGCATCAGATCGCCGAATACGTCGTGGGTGGCGCCTTGGTGGGAACGGGTCTGCAGTCGCCCGACCCGCTCGTGCCCACGGCGCTCGGTGCGCTCGTCGTGCTCAACACGATGATGGCCGACGGACCACTCGGAGCGTTTCGTGTGGTTGGGCGTCGCATTCACCGCGTTCTCGACGTCGTCGTGGTGGCGATCGCCGTCGCCGCGTGTCTCGTTCCCGGGATCGATTCCAACACCCGGGTGATCCAGGCTCTCATCGTCGTGGTGTTGGTCGTGGTCGTCGCCGGAACCGACTACAGCGCTCCCACCGCACGAGGCGTCACCGATTTGTCGCAACGTCCCGAGGGTCGCGCCGACGAGATCGGCCGACTCGCCGGTCGTGCCGTCGGAACGGTGGCCGGTCGCGTGCGCATGCGGTGGCGCAATCACGACGACGACTCCGCCTGAGTCGGCGCCGGGGAGCGCTCGTAGACTGCCCACATGGCTTCCGACTTCGAGCGCCCCGCCCCCGACCTTTCCAAGATCATCGCGGCGTGGGAAGAGTGGGAACGCGGCGAGCAGACTCCGGGCAAGGTGCTCACGTCGATGAAGACCGCCGGACTGGCCGAAGTGCTGCAGCAGTTGCAGGCGTCGGGCTGGACGCCCGCGACCTGAGCCGTGTCGACACGTCGCGCGGGAGGGTCGCAATCCATACCGACTCCTTCGTCGTCGCGTCCGGCCGGTGAACCGTTGTGGCGCGATCGATCCGCCGACTTCTCGTTGCCGTCGGTGTTGCGCGCCCTGAGCGACGGCCGGTCCACCACCGATCAACCCCATCCCGACGAGAAGTTGTCGGCGGTGCTCATTTTGCTCGTGGACTCCGCCGACGGCGCCGAGATCCTGCTCACGCGACGTTCGTCGACTCTCTCCAACCACCGCGGTGAGATCAGCTTCCCCGGTGGCCGGGTGGACGTCGGGGAGTCCGTCATCGACGCGGCGCGGCGCGAGACCCACGAAGAGGTGGGCGTGCACCCCGACGCGGTGGAGGTGCACGGCACGCTGTCGGCGTGGTCGACCTTCGTGAGCCGCAGCTACATCGTGCCGGTGGTGGGCAGCGTGGCCGAGCGGCCGTCGTTGACCATCAGCAACGACGAGGTGGAGCGCGCCTTCTGGGTGCCGTTGCGCGAGCTGGTGCGACCCGACACGTTCTCGTGGGAGTGGTGGTCGGTGCCGGCGCTCGACGACGACGAACGTCCGATGTTCTTCTTCCATCTCGATGACGAGACGGTGTGGGGCGCGACGGCGCGCATCCTGCACGAGTTGCTGTGCCGCGTGCACGGCGTAAATCACTTGGACTTGCCGAACTGGTGAGGCACGATGCGGGGATGCGATTGCGTGAACCGCTGACCGTCGACGACATCGACTGGATCACCGAGGCGTGTCAGGACGCCGAGATACGGCGCTGGACCCTCGTGCCGAGCCCGTACACCCGCGACGACGCGGCGTACTTCGTCGCCCATCCCGAGATCGAACGAGCGACGTGGGTGATCGAGAGCGACCTCGGGCCCGTGGGCCTGGTGTCGATCCACCACGTGAACGGCGAGGGCGTGGCCGAGGTGGGCTACTGGATGGCGCCATGGGGGAGGGGTGCGGGCCACGCGTCGGCGGCCCTCGAACAGGTGGTGCGCATCGCCACGGGCGACCCCGAACTCGTGGCCCTCACCGCGCGCATCGCCGAAGCCAACGCGGCGTCGCGTCGCACCGCCGAGCGCGCGGGTTTCGTCGAGTCGGGGCGTATCGAAGGTGGTTGCCACGACGCGGACACGGCGGCCGACGCCATCGTGTACCGACGCGACCTGCGCTAGGTCACGGCCCGCCGAAGGTGCGCACCGCCTTGTAGAAGGTGGTGGCCCAGGCGCGACAGGTGGGGCGGTCCCACACCGGACGCGACGCACAGTGCGCGAAGAGGTCCTTCTTGAACTGTCCGTCGAGGCGGGCCCGGTTTGAGGCGTTCCACCAGCGGCCGTAGGACCAGGTGTCATCGGCACAAGCGACACCCGGTTCGCGTCGGGGGCAGTTGTAGGTGCGGTCGAGCAACTTGTAGTTGCGGTAGCCGAAGTCGTGGCGCAGACACGCGGCGGTGAAGTCGAACGACCGACCGGTGCTGCCCACCACCGGTGCCGAACACCGGTCGCTGGTCCAGTCCAGCGCGCCATCGGTGCCGCGGGGCGATCGTGACGTGGCCACGAACGAGTCGATCGAGGCCTGGAACATCAGCACCTCCACGCGTCCGGCGGTGACGGACGGCTCGGCGACGGCGATGGCGGGAGCGGTCAGGGAACTCGCGACCGCGACGAGGATGGCCAGGATCGAGCCCATGTGCCCCTCATTCTCTCGAAGTTGTACCGGGCGCGGGTTCGATCGCTCACACCGAATGTCCCGCCCGGACACCGGGTGGGAGCGAACGTCACGTGAGTGGTGGGGTCAGGCCGACGGGTACGTCTCTTCGATGGCGTTGATCAACAGACCCATCTCCACCGCGCCGACGGCGGCCTCGTCGCCCTTGTTGTCGATGCCCGGGCCCGAACGGTCGACGGCTTGCTGGTTGGTGTCGACAGTCAGCACTCCGAACATGATCGGGATCCCGGTCTCCAACTGCGCGTTCTGTATTCCGCGCGCGCACTCACCGGCCACGAACTCGAAGTGGGCGGTGTCGCCACGAATGACGGCGCCGAGGGTGATGATGGCGTCGTAGTTGCCCGAAGCGGCCATGGTGATGGCGGCCAGCGGGATCTCGAACGCCCCGGGCACCCACACCACGTCGACGTTGGCGTCCTTCACCCGACAACGGTCGAGGCCGCGCCGCGCGCCGGCCAACAATTCCGTCACGATGTGATCGTTGAATCGCGCGCAGACGATTCCGATCGACAGGGCCGCACCGTCGAACGATTCGGGCATGGTCTGGCTGCTCTTGATTCTGGTCATGTCGGGCTCCGTGGGGTTCGTGAATGCGGTCGGTGGTCAGGCGGGGGAGTCGGGCAGATCGAGCAGGTGTCCCATTCGGTCGCGCTTGGTCTGCAGGTACTTCAGGTTCTCCTCGGTGGGCAGGGGGTTGAGGGCCACTCGTTCGGTGATCTCCAGACCGTACCCCTCGAGCCCGCCGTACTTGGCGGGGTTGTTGGTGATGAGGCGCAACTTGTTGGCGCCGAGGTCGGCCAGAATCTGCGCGCCGATGCCGTATTCGCGACTGTCGACGGGCAGGCCGAGTTCGGTGTTGGCGTCGACGGTGTCGAGGCCGTCGTCCTGCAGTGAGTACGCGCGGATCTTGTGTCCGATGCCGATACCGCGTCCCTCGTGGCCCCGCAGGTACACCACGACACCGCGTCCCTCCTTGGCGATGAGGGCCATCGCCGAGTTCAACTGCGGTCCGCAGTCGCAACGGCGACTGCTGAACACGTCGCCGGTGAGGCACTCGCTGTGCACCCGCACCAACGAAGGCGCCCCGTCGGCGACGTCGCCCATGCTGAACGCCAGATGTTCGGTGTCGTCGAGGTGGCTTCGGAACGCGGTGCAGGTGAACGTGCCCCAGTCGGTCGGCACCTGGGCCTGACCGATGCGGGTCACCAACTTCTCGTGGCGGCGTCGGTACTTGATCAGTTCGGCGATGCTCGACAGCAACAGTCCGTGCTGACGGCAGAACTCGATCAACTGCGGCAGGCGCGACATCGAGCCGTCCTCGTTCACGATCTCGCAGATGATGCCGGCGGGCTCGAGTCCGGCCATGCGCGCCAGATCGACGGCGGCCTCGGTGTGACCGGCGCGCTTCAACACGCCGCCCTCGCGGGCGCGCAGTGGGAAGATGTGACCGGGTCGGGCGAAGGCGGCGAACCCGACGGTGGGGTCGGCGAGGGCGCGCAACGTGGCGGCGCGATCGGACGCCGAGATGCCCGTGCTGGTGCCCTCGATGAGGTCGACCGAGACGGTGAACGCGGTGCGATGACTCTCGGTGTTGTGCTCGACCATCAACGGCAGTCGCAGGTCGTCGCATCGTTCGCCGGTGAGGGGAGCCACGACGACCCCCGAGGTGTGCCGGACGATGAAGGCGATCTTCTCGGGTGTGGCGAACTGGGCCGCCATGATGAGGTCGCCCTCGTTCTCGCGGTCCTCGTCGTCGACCATCACCACGATCTCGCCGCGACCGATGGCCGCCACGACGTCCTCGATGGGCGCGAAGTCGAAGTCCTTGCTCATGTGTTCTCCTTGGGGGTCGGTTCGATCACTACTTCGATGTCGTCTCCGAGCGGCCGCAGTGCCGTCACGCGTCCGCGTCGGATGTCGGCCATCGTCGCGGCACCGTGGCCGTCGATCATCGGACGGCCGGTGGCACCGAGGAAGGCCGGCGCGAGGTGGATCACCCAGCGGTCGACGAGGTCCGCCTCGTGGAACGACGCCGTCACGCGCGCGCCCCCCTCGACGAGCACCTGGAGCACGCCGTCGGAGCCGAGCCGGTCGAGCAACGCCTCGAGCGGTCCGTTCCATTCCAGACAGGGGTGCACGCGGGCGTCGGCGGGCGCGGTGCCCAGCACCACGCGACGCGGCGACGGACCGTCGACGAGTCGCGTCGTCAGCTCGGGGTCGTCGGCGCGCACGGTGCCCGCGCCGACCACGATCGCGTCGCTGTCGGCGCGCAACTCGTGCACGGCGGTGCGGGCGACATCGCCGGTGATCCAACGGCTGCTGCCGTCGGCGGCCGCGGTGCGTCCGTCGATCGTCGCGGCGATCTTGGCCACCACGAAGGGGCGACCCGTGCGACGGTGATGAAGATAGGGGAGCAGTTGCTCGTGCACCTCGGCCGCGAGGCAACCGACCTCGACCCGCACACCCGCGGCGGCGAGTCGGGCGTGACCACGTCCGGCCACGTTGGGGTCGGGGTCCTCGATGGCGCTCGACACCCGCGCCACGCCGGCGGCGATCAGCGCGTCGGTGCAGGGTCCGGTGCGCCCGTGGTGCGAACACGGTTCGAGGGTGGTCGACACGATCGCGTCACGGGTGTCGGCCCCGGCCGCGCGGGCGGCGTCGAGGGCCACGATCTCGGCGTGTCGGCCGCCGGGCGGCTCGGTGGCACCGGTGAAGACGCGACCATCACGGCACTCGATCACGCAGCCGACCCAGGGATTCGGCGCGGTACGACGACGCACGGTGCGCGCGGCGTCGATCGCCCGTCGCATGCGCGTCTCGTCGTGGTCCATGATCGCCCTTCGGTGTCATTGGCGGGGCGACGACAACGCAGGCACGACGACGGTCGAGCCGGTCCGCGAGGGACCATGGCACGGCCAAGCCGATTCGTACCCGTGCTCCCATCCGGACTCTGACCGTCGGCCTCGGAATTCCACCGAGTCGGCTCCGGGGGATTTCTCCTCCGGAGTTCGCGGGCTGTGACCGCCGGTTTGGACTTTCACCAAAACCCCGCACGGGGTGTGTTCTGTTGTGACGACGAGTCTACGCCCGATCCCGTAACAAACCCCAAGCCGACTCGACGTGTTCCCACGCGGTGGAACGACTGCCGATGCTGAAGCGCAGGACGCTGCGACCGTCGAGCACGGTGCGGGTGAAGAGCACCGCCCGCGTGGCGTTGACCGACTCGATGAGGGTGTCGGTCAGGGTGTCGCCGTGTTCGGGTGATTCCCCGCGCCGTCGCAGGCACAAGAGGTTGAGGGGATGCGGGGCCGCGATCTCGAATCGGGGATCGGCGGCCACCAGTGCGGCCAGACGCTGCGTCATGCCCACGTGCGCGTCGATCATCGACCGGAAACTCTCGACCCCGTCGGACCGTATGGCGAACCACAACTTCAGGGAGCGGAACCGACGGCCGAGCGGGATCTGCCAGTCGCGGTAGTCGATGGCGGCGCCCGACTGGGCGGCGGCCGAACGCAGATACTCGGGCAGGATGCTCAGCGCACCAAGCAACGCATTTCGGTCGGCGGTCCAGAAGAGGTCGCAGTCGAAGTTGACGCCCATCCACTTGTGGGGGTTGGTGCAGTAACTGTCGGCGTGTTCGATGCCGTCGTTCACCCACCGCAACGACGGGTGCAACGCGGCGATTCCGTGCATCGCACCATCGACGTGCAACCACAGGTCGTGCTCGCGCGCGACGTCGGCGATGCGCGCGGTGGGATCGAACGCTCCCGACGAGGTGGTGCCGTGCGTGCTGCACACCCAGAACGGCACGAGACCGGCGTGCGTGTCGGCCTCGACCATCGCCCGCAACGCGTCGACGTTCATGCTGAAGTTCTCGTCGTGGGCGACGATGCGGATGTTGTCGGTGCCGATGCCGGCGATGCGCAGACCCTTCTCGATGCTGCTGTGCGCCTGCGAGGTGCAGTACGCGGTCAACTTCGTCGTGTCGCCGTCGACGTTGACGCGACCCCCGGTGCGTCGCCATCGTGCGGCCAGGATCGACGACAGCGTGGCCTCGCTGGCCGAACCCTGGATCACGCCGCCACCGTTGGACGACGTGCTTCGGAAGTCGTCGGGTAGGCCGAGCATCTCCTGCATCCAGTCGAGCATCAATGTTTCGACCTCGGTACAGGCCGGACTCGACATCCAACTCATTCCCTGCACCCCGAGGCCGGCGGTGAGCAGGTCGGCGAGGATCGACGGGTAGGACGAGTTGCCCGGGAAGAAGGCGAAGAAGCTCGGGTGTTGCCAGTGCGTGAGACCCGGGATGATGACGTCGCGCACGTCGCG
The DNA here is from genome assembly GCA_046093625.1 of Actinomycetota bacterium. Taxonomy (GTDB): domain Bacteria; phylum Actinomycetota; class Acidimicrobiia; order Acidimicrobiales; family Ilumatobacteraceae; genus Casp-actino8. The sequence goes on along the minus strand of JBJTFY010000163.1, from coordinate 1,391 downwards.
CAGGAGGGCGTCGAAAGATTCGGGCTCGCTCGGCGGGTGCTCGGGCAGGCGCGCGCGCACGTCACCCGGTCTCACGTCGGCGGTCACCGGACGCTCGCCGATCGTCTCGAGGTACTCGGCGATCAGGTCGACCATCGCGTGTCCGTTCTCGCGGAACTCCCGTGCGTCCATGCCGAAAGGCTACGGGTACGGTGACGACGTGAGCATCGATCCGAATCGATTCACCGTCCACCGCGCCGCACCGCGCGGTTTCGCACAGGCGTACGTTCACGAGCGGGCGCACGACGAGGGGGCACACGGCGTGGCCCTGGTGTGCGTTCACGGTTGGCCCGAGAGCAAGCGCATCTTCTGGAAGGTGATCGAGCCTTTCGTGGCCGCTGGTTTCGACGTGATCGTCCCCGACTTGCGCGGGTTCGGCGACAGCGACCCGGCTCCCGACGGCCGCTACGACACGGTTGCCCACGCGCGCGACGTGCACGCACTGGTGCACGACCATCTCGGCTACGAGCGGGCGGTGTTGCTCGGCGGCGATCTCGGCGGCCCGGTCATCCAGGATCTGGCCCTGCGGTATCCGGAGTTCGTGGAGCGGATGGTGCTCTTCAACTCACCGCTGCCGTTCGACAAGGAGCGCATGGCCGACATCGACGGCACGCGCGCTCCCCGGGAGGCCGCCGACTACTTCGTCCGGCAGGGCCTCGACGCCGACCGACTGGCCTCGGAGTTGTCGACGCCCACCGCGCGCCGCGCCTACGTCGCGACGTTCTACTCCAGTCGCTTCTGGGCGCACCCTGGCACCTTCACCGCCGACGAGGTCGACTTCCACACCGAGCCGTTCGCCGACGCCGGCACGTTTCGGGCGTCGTTCGGCGCCTACGAGAGCGCGTTCGATCCCGCCAAGCGACCCGAGCCCACCATGATGGGGCGCAACGACGTGACGCCGACGTTGGTGCTGTACGGGCCTTCCGATCACGTCATCTACCCGGCGTTCGACCGCATGGCGGCGGTGGTGTTCGCGGCCCACGTGGGCCCGTTCCTGCTGCGCGACTGTGGGCATTTCGTTCCGTGGGAGGCGCCGCACGCTCTGGTGTCGGGCACCGTCGCCTTCTGTTCGGATCTTCTGGCCCGCGGCTGATCAGAGGTTCGGCGGCAGCAAGCGGTTGACGTTCTGGAACACGAAGTAGAGGACGAAGAAGAACGGCACGAATCCGACGACGGCCCCGATGATGCGATTGCGGTAACGCTTGGCCACTTGCCACGCCCCCCACACGATGAGCAGTTCGAGCGCGCCCCAGCCGAACACGTGCGGCCAGGCCCGACCATCGGAGAACCAACCCTTTTCGAAGGTGTCGACGGCGACGTCGTCGAACGCGGCGGGCACCGTGGTGGTGGGC
>JBJTFY010000162.1:0-5556 GCA_046093625.1 Actinomycetota bacterium | reverse complement strand
GGAGTAGGTGACGTTGCAGGTGCCCACGGGCAGCGCGGCGGTGACCGGCGCGATCAACGAGATGCCGTCGGCACCGACGGTGACGGTGCCGAGGGGCGCGGGGTTGCCCTCGCACACGGCGGCGAGAACCGCGTTGTTCGGAACGGCGGCACTGAAGGTGGCGGTGATCTGCGTGGGAGAGGTCGCAACCTTCTCGCCGTTCGCCGGGCTCGAGGTCACGAGTGTCGTTTCCGCGCGGGCCGGCGCTGCCGACAGCAACAATGCCGAACCGATGGCGAAGCCGACCGCCGAGAGTCGTCGCCACACGCGTCGACGGCCGACGGCCCGGTTGCGCTCGCTCATCGTCACCATGATCGTCTTCCACGGTAGTTTCCCGGCCCCGCGGAACCGGGGCAAGCAGGGGTTCCACCCCACCACTACAGTCGGGGGCGATGGTCGCGCAATCCCTCTACCGCCGGTATCGGCCCCAGCGCTTCGGCGAGTTGAAGGGTCAGGAGCACATCGTCCGCGCGCTCAAGAACTCCGTCGTCAACTCCCGTGAGGGGCACGCCTACCTGTTCTCGGGCCCGCGCGGTACGGGCAAGACCACCACCGCACGCATCCTGGCCAAGGTCTTGAACTGCGACGCGCCGGTCGACGGCGAGCCGTGTTGCGTCTGCGCGTCGTGCGTGGCGGTGCAGCAGGGCAACAGTTTCGACGTCATCGAGCTCGACGCCGCCACCAACCGCGGCATCGCCGAGATCAAGGACGTCATCGAGAGCACGCTCGTCGGCTCGCCCGGGCGCCACAAGGTCTTCATCCTCGACGAGGTGCACCAGCTCACCGACGCCGCGTCGGTGGCCCTGCTCAAGACGCTCGAGGAACCACCGGCCGGCGTGGTCTTCGTGCTGGCCACCACCGACCCGCAGAAGGTCAAGGAGACCATTCGCAGCCGAACCCAGCACCTGCAGTTCCACCTGCTGTCGGAGGCCGAACTCGAAGAGCACGTGCGCTGGGTGGTGGCCGACGCCGGGCTCGACGTGGCCCCCGAGACGATCGAAGCGGTCGTGCGCCAGGGGGCCGGCTCGGTGCGCGACACCTTGTCGGCGCTCGAGTTGGCCGTCGCCGTGGGCGGCATCGCCGAGGAGGCCACGCCCGTCGACGAGTTCGTCGAGGCGCTCGTCGAGTACGACGCCGGCCGCGTGTTGGCCGCGGTCGCCCGGTCGATCGCCGTGGGTCGCGAGCCGCGCTCGATCGTCGACGACCTGGTGGCGCACCTGCGCGATTGTTTCCTGTCGCAGTGGGCCCCGGAGTTGGTCAACCTCACCGAGCGTCGCACCGCCGAGGTGGCCGATCGCGCCAAGCGTCTCGGCACCGCGCGCATCGTCAAGACCATCGAGACGTTGGGCCAGACCATCAACGACATGCGGGGTGCGCCCGACACCCGGGTGGTGCTCGAAGTGGCGCTCGTGAAACTGGTGCACCGCGAACTCCAGATGGGCGTCGAGGCGCTCATGACCCGTATCGAACGTCTCGAGCGCGAACTCGAGAGCCGACCTCTCATCGCTCCGGCGCCCGTGGATCCCTCCACGGGTCGCGCGGTGTTGGGGGGACGCGTGAAAGACCCCAGTGCGCCGACCGTGCGCTCGACTCCTGCCGCGCCGACTCCGGCACCGGCGGCCGCACCGGCCCCTGCACCGGCCCCCGCGCCGGCGGCCGACTCGCGCACCGTGGCCGACGTGGTCGAGCAGTGGGCCACGCTCGTGCTCGAGCCGTTGAAAGGCATGAAACGTGCGGTGGCCCAGATGGCCAAGCCCGCACATCGCGACGGCACTCTCGTTCTGGTGGTCGACAACGATCCCTCGGCCAAGCGCGTGAAGGATTACCTCCCCGAGATCACCGCGGTGATCCACGCCGCGGGCGCGGGTCGGTGTCCGGTGGAGGTCGAGGTCCGTTCCGCCGATCCCAAACCGAAATAGCCGGTGGTCGTCGACGACGAGGAGGTCCTCGCCCCCGAGGAGATCGCCGAGTTGCCCACGGTGACGGTCAAGGACGTGACCGACGCGCTCACTCAGGCGTTCCCCGGTTCGGTCGTCGAGAACGAGAACGGCTGAGTCGTGGCCGGCACCTACACGCTTCCGGTGCAAACGTTGATCGACCAGTTGGGTCGTCTGCCCGGTGTCGGTCCGAAGTCGGCCCAACGCATCGCCTTCCACCTGTTGAAGCTTCCCGTCGAGGACGTCCGTCGTCTGGCCGACGCCATCAGCGACGCCAAAGCCCGTGTGCAGTTCTGCTCGCGTTGCTTCAACTTCGCCGAGGGCGAGTTGTGTCCGGTGTGCGCCGACCCCAAGCGCGACGGTTCGATCATTTGTGTCGTCGAGGAAAGTCGCGACATCATCGCCCTCGAACGCACCGGCGAGTTCCGCGGTCGCTATCACGTGTTGCTCGGGGTGATGAACCCGATCGAGGGCATCGGCCCCGATCAGTTGAAGATGCGCGAACTGGTGATGCGCATCGGCAAGGAAGAGATCGCCGAGGTCATCGTGTGCACCAACCCCAACACCGAGGGTGAGGTGACCGCGCAGTATCTGGCTCGACTGCTCGAACCGTTCGGCATTCGGGTGACCCGCCCGGCCTCGGGCCTGCCGGTCGGTGGCGACCTCGAGTACGCCGACGAACTCACCTTGGGTCGGGCCCTCAACGGCCGGCGCGCCATCAACGAGTGACCCCCGCCAGGGCCGGGACAACGACCGAGGCACCAACTCTGCGTCAGGTGCGGGCGGAAAAAGACCTGTTGCAGTGCCGGTGCCTCGATGTGACGGTTATGTTACGAAATCCCGCTGGCCCGATCAAGTTTTAGCCCGTATGCAGGGGCGATGCGCCCGATCCTTGTACCGTGAGGTCATGGCCAAGGTGACGATCTACCACAACCCGCATTGAAACAGCAGCAGCAATGCCGTGAGCATTGCCCAAGAACTCGGCGTCGATGCCGACGTGGTGCTGTACATCAAGAACCCGCCCAGCGAGGCCACGTTGCGGGCGATCATCGCCAAACTCGAGGACCCCGTGACCGACCTGGTGCGGCGCGACAGCCTCTGGAAGAAGCTCGGTCTCACCGATGACGACGTGGCCACGGCCGATCAGGTGGTGGCGGTACTGGTGAAGCACAAGCAGTTGCTGCAACGACCGTTGGTCGTCACGGCCAAGCGGGCCATCATCGGACGACCCAAGGACCGGGTGCGCGACCTGTTGTCGTGATCGTCGAGGCGACGAACGCCCCGGACGCGATCAGACCGTCGTGACGATGATGGCGTCACCGTGTCCGCCGCCACCGCACAGCGCGGCCGCGCCGACACCGCCACCGCGACGACGGAGCTCGTGCAGCACGGTCAGCGCGACGCGGTTGCCGCTCATGCCGATGGGGTGGCCGAGCGCGATCGCACCTCCGTTGACGTTCACCACGTCGTCGCTGATGCCGAGGTCGGCCATGGCCGCGATTCCGACGGCGGCGAACGCCTCGTTCAATTCGAACAGGTTCACGTCGCCCACCTTCATGCCCACCTTGTCGAGGGCCTTCAAGATGGCGCGGCTGGGTTGCGTGAGCAACGAGGCGTTGTCGGGACCGGCGACCATGCCGTAACTGAGGATCCGACCGAGGGGTTTCACGCCACGGGCCTTCACGGCGCGTTCGCTCATGATCACCATCGCCGAACCACCGTCGCTGATCTGCGAGGCGTTGGCGGCCGTGATCGTGCCCTCCTTGTCGAAAGCCGGCTTCAGACCACCGAGCGACTCCATGGTGGTGTCGGCGCGCACGCCCTCGTCGGTGTCGATGATCTTGGGGTCACCCTTGCGCTGCGGAATCGAGATGGGCACGATCTCCTCGGCCAGACGACCGGCGGCGATGGCGGCCGCGGCGCGCTGATTGGACTTCATGGCCAGGTCGTCTTGTTGCTCGCGCGTGATGTTGCCCGCGGAGTAGCGCTCGGTGCCCAGCCCCATCAGGCAGGCGTCGAAGGCGCACCACAAACCGTCGGCGATGATGGCGTCCTTCAGCTCGGTGTTGCCGTAGCGGAATCCGCCGCGCGCACCGGCGGCGATGTACGGCGCGTTGGTCATGCTCTCCATGCCTCCGGCGATCACGATGTCGGCGTCACCGGCCTGGATCATCTGATCGGCGAGATAGATCGAGTTGATACCCGACAGGCAGACCTTGTTGATGTTCACGGCCGGCACGTTCATCGGGATGCCGGCCTTCACGGCAGCCTGGCGGGAAGGCACCTGACCCTGACCGGCCATGAGCACCTGTCCCATGATCACGTGCTCGACCTCGTGGGGCGCCACGCCGGCGCGCTCGAGCGCGGCCTTGATGGCGAACCCACCCAGATCGGCGGCACTGAAGGTCGACAGCACCCCACTCATCTTCCCGATGGGGGTGCGGGCTCCGGCGACGATGTATGAACCGGCCATGGTGGACTCTCTCTTTCGTGACGGTTTCCGGGTGGCGATTCCCGGCGAGACCCATTGTGGCCCCGAGATGACCCCCGAACCTACTCCTCAGTAACATCGGCGAATGGAAAAAATCCGCGACGCCATCCTTGCCGGAGCCGACGGGCCGACGATCGCCGCACTCGGGATCCCCGAGTCCTACCGCGCCGCTCACGTGCTGGCCAGCGAGCAGACGATGTGGGAGGGCACCCCTTCGGCCCAGAAGGACCCGCGCAAGAGCATTCACGTCGGTGAGGTCCCGACCCCCGAGTTGGCGCCCGACGAGGTGTACATCGCCGTGATGGCGAGCAGCATCAACTTCAACACCGTCTGGTCGTCGATCTTCGAACCGGTGAGCACCTTCGGTCCGATGAAGCGACTGGCGCGCGAAAGCGAGTGGGCCAAGCGGCACGACCAGCCGTTCCAGGTGATCGGCAGCGACGCGGCGGGTGTGGTTCTCGCGGTGGGCACGGCCGTGCGTCAGTGGAAAGCCGGCGATCACGTGACCGTGCACTGCAACCACGTCGACGATCAGGACAACACGGCGCACAACGATTCGATGTTGGCCGCCAACCAGCGCATCTGGGGTTACGAGACCAACTTCGGCGGACTCGCCGATCTCTCGGTGGTGAAAGCCAACCAGTTGATGCCCAAGCCCGCGCACCTCACCTGGGAGGAGGCCGCCGTCAACGCGTTGTGCAACAGCACCAGTTATCGCATGCTCGTGTCGCCCAACGGCGCGGCCATGAAACAGGGTGACGTGGTGCTCATCTGGGGAGCCACCGGTGGCATCGGTGCCTACGCCACGCAGTACGTGTTGAACGGTGGCGGCATTCCGGTGTGCGTGGTGTCGAGCGACGACAAGGCGCAGATCCTGCGCGAGATGGGTGTCGAACACATCATCAACCGCAAGACCGCGAACTACAAGTTCTGGAAGGACGAGCACACGCACGACGAGAGCGAGTGGCGTCGACTGGGCGGCGACATTCGCGATCTCGTGGGCGAGGACCCGGACATCGTGTTCGAGCACCCGGGCCGCCAGACATTCGCGGCGTCGGTGTACGTGACCAAGCGTGGTGGCACCGTGGT
>JBJTFY010000161.1:0-5285 GCA_046093625.1 Actinomycetota bacterium | reverse complement strand
GTCAGACCCCTCCCGTGACCGCCGAGACAGTTGTCCGATAGTTTCACTCGCGGGCGTCCGTAGCTCAATGGATAGAGCATCTGACTTCGGATCAGACGGTTGGGAGTTCGAGTCTCTCCGGGCGCGCGAGATCGTTTCGTCCGACAGGTTCCCGTGGCCGGGAGAGGATCTGTCTCCCATTGAGTCCGTTCGATGCATCGCTCCTGAATGGAGAGACAATCTGACGGTGGAGAAGTTTCTATAGGGAAGTAGAAATTTCTATAGAATCGCGACATGATCGTTCTACATCGTCTTGCGTTGGTCGCGGTGTTGGGTGCCGGTGGGTTCGTGGCCTGCGGCGGAGATTCGAAATCCAGTGTCGAACCCCAGATCGGATCCACGGACCTGGTGATGTCGCGCGAGGGTGATGCGACCGTGCTGTCCGCTCGAGGTCCGGTGTCGCCCGCGGTGATCATCCCCGATGACGCCTTGCCGAGTGGGGTGACACCCGATGACATCACGGGGACGGTGTTGTACGCGACCGACCCCGGCACCGGAGCCACCGCGGTCGAGTTCCAATTGGGACCCGACGGCACCCAGTTCGAGAAGCCCGTCGAACTGAAGTGGATCGGACAATCAGGCGACGAGGTGTCCACGCTCATCATGGCGGTGAACGACAAGGGTGAGAATCTGCTGAGTCAGGACGAGGCGGCATCCATCGTGTCGACGCTTGCCGCCACTGGTTCTACGTCAGAGGGGCGGTCGGAGGTATCCGTCAAGGTCGATCACTTCAGCCACTGGTACATCTACCAGCGCGACGAGGCCGTGTTGATCGACTCAATCGATACGAACCCCTTCTTCATCGACATCAAACTGGGATCCGTGTACTGGGACCCCGGGTTCGCCACTCCGGCGGGGAAGCTCTATCTGGAAGCTTCATATTTCGGGAGTGATACGACGACCAATGTCAAGCCGTGCATCACACCGAGCATCACGATCTCGGGCGGGGCGACGTTCTATGCCAAAGAGGGCGAGAGTTGTGGCAAACGAGAATACGAAGAACGGGTCATCAAGGTGAGATGTCCCGACGCCACCACGTCCGGCAAGGTGACGGTCGACTTCGACGCCTATTTCGGCGTCCCAGGTTTCGCCCCGATGGAGAAATTGGCGCTTCTCTTGTCCGGCGACAAGCAAAGCGTCTCGAACAATTCCAACAACGAGGACGCCTTCGTGGTGTCCACCGAGATCGCGGTGTTCGTATCGGGTCGCGTTGTGCGCGACTACAACTGTGCCGACGGGGCAGCAAGTACCCTTCCGCCGGCGACGGTGGCGACGCCCGATTCCACGGCGACGACACTCGGCGACACGCCGTCGAACTCGGTCACCCCAACCACCCGTGTGGGTGACACGACGACCTCATCACCGACACGGTCCACTTCGACGTCCACCATGGCACCGAACGGCGCCACCACGACCACCATGTACGAAGAGCCGAGCGAACCGGCGGGCACCTGGTTGCGCAACGACTCGCGTTGTCGATGGCACGGCAGCTCCACCTGTGGCGTGTACAGCTCGGGCCATTCCACGTGGGTCGAAGCAGGCCCGTCGGGTGGTCCCGGGAGCACGTACTTCCCGACCGGCGGAACACCGGGCGACCTCGCCTACAACCTTCTGTCGGGCAACTCGATCACGGAGTGCGACTGGAACGGCTCGGGTGGCTGCGGCTTCTACTACACCGGTGCGCCGGGCGACTTCACCGTCGGACCCCTCGGATAGACCGGCGGGGCAATGGGTTTCGCGCTCAGGCCACCATCAGGTGGCCGTGCAGTCGCCACCCACTTCGCGCACAGCCTTCAGAGAAAGTTCGATGTCGTCGAACACTTCGATTCTCACTTCGGCCCCCGGTGCGTTCTCATCCAAGTAGCCGGCGATCAGTCGGCAGACCGGCAAGAGATCCAAACCTTCGTCTGTCGCGACGTTGACCCGCAACGTTGTCGGAGAACTGTTCTCGACGAAGGCGGGTAAGAACGTTGCGTCGTACGGAAGACCCCCGGTCGACGCGTCGAGGAAATCCCAGATCGCGAACACATCGAGCGGGTCACCCGCGCTCGGAACGGTCGAATCGACGATCGTCGTGTCGGCGACCGGAGCCTCGGTGGTCGGCATGGTCTCAGGAGCAGATGATTCTGTCGGGACTTCGGTGGTGGTCGCCGAGGTGTTGTCGCCTCCACAGGCGACCAGCAACGCCGCGCTACAGATCAGCGAAGCCACTCGGGGTCGTCGTTGTGCGTTCATGTCGTGAACGGTACCGCACCGCGATCGACCGCGGAACCTCCTGCAAGGTAAGGTCGCTCCGTGGTCGAGACGTCGAAGCGTTGGGATCGTGTGGGCATCGTGATGGGTGTATTCGTCTTCCTGGCGGGCGTGCAGCACTTCGCCAACCCCGACTTCTTCAACGACATCGTCCCACCGTGGTTGCCGCCGAGCGAGAGTTTCTGGACCTACGCGAGTGGCGTGGCCGAATTGGTGATCGGTGCCATGTTGATCAGCCCCCGCTTTCGACGCGAGGGTGCACTCGCCGCCATCGGGCTCTTCGTCGCCGTGTATCCCGCCAACATCTACATGGTGTGGGACTGGCGCGATCGTGAGCTGTCCGAGCGCCTCGTTTCCTACGGGCGCCTGCCCTTGCAATTCGTGATCGTCTGGCTCGCTTGGAAGGTGTACGTCACACGACGACCGTCAGCGACGCGGTGAACCCCTCGGTGACGTCGCCGCTCATCACCGCCAACTGGTGATCGACCCCGTCGCGGAAGACCATGTCGGTCGTCAACGACACTCGCCCGAGATTGTCGACGCTCCGCTCGTAACCCGGCGCGGTGTACGCCACGGCGCAGGTGGCTTCGGGGAACGCGAGCTGTGAGGTGACCAGAGGACGTCCCGAACCCACTGCGGCGACCCCTTCGTACACCTCGAAGTGGACATGGGGCCACCGCCCGTCGTAACAGCCGGGGAACACCGACACGAACGAGAGCCTTCCGTTGGCGTCGGCCACTTGAACCCCGCGCAGGTAGTTCTCGTCGGTGACGCCGTTCGAGTACATCGAGTACCGACCGACACTGTCGGCGTGCCACAAGTAAACCGCGGCTCCGGCGAGGGGGGCGCACGAGAGCGACGAGTCCACGATCGTGAGTTCGATGGTCAGTTGGGTGCCACTGGCCGTTCCCGAGGCGTCACCGATACTGGTGCGGATGTCGCGACGGTTCACCCCGTCGACGGCGAGGACATCGGGCCCGTTCGATCCGTCGCCGGGGAATGGTCCCGAGGTCTCCTCGGGGATCGCGGTGCAGTCGGTGGCGACGCTCGACGACGGAGCGTCGGTGACCGGCGTCGATGGTGTGGTGTCACCGCCGCTCGTTGACGACGTCGTGGTTGACGACGTCGTGGTTGACGACGTTGTGGTGGCGTCGTCCCGCGAGCACGCGGCGATCACGAGGGCGCCGACACCGCCACCGATCATGGTCAGAGCACGGCGTCGGTCGTAGGCGGGGTGGGCGGATCGCGGGTTCATGATTTCTCCTGTCGGTCGTACCCCATCAAACGATGTCCCGAAACCCGATGCAATGCCGTCCGGCCATTTCCCACCGAGAACTTACAAACGACCGACGAATCGGCGAGACTGACGAGTGATGGAAGCCCGCCCCGATACACCCCCGGCGGCCCGGCGCGGCGTGCGTCGTTGGTTGCCGTGGCTCCCGGTCGCGGGCCTGGTGATTCCCTTCGTGGTTCTCTTGATCCAGCAACTGAGCGAGCTCGGCGATCGCCGCCTGCCCTGCTGCGACTACTCGGTGCTCGAACTCGGCACCCGCGCGTTCCTGCGGGGTGAGCAATCGACCGGCTTGTATTCGCGCGGTGGCTGGCGACATCCGGGACCGATCACATTCGTCTGGTCGGCGGTGGCTCGACTGCTACCCGGTCACGGGTTCGCCGAACACCAAGTGGCCACCGTGGCGATGCACATGGCGGCGCTCGGGGCCGTCATCGTGGTGTTGCGGCGCCGGCTCTCCGTCCCGGGTTTCACGGTCGGGGTGTCGGTTCTGGCGCTCTGGGTGTGGCGCTTCGACATCGACCAGTTCCGCGAACCGTGGAACCCCTTCACCGCGATGTCGTGGACCATGGCCGCCGTCGTGTTGTCGGTCGCCTTCGCCACGCGAATCGGTTGGGGTGCCCTCGTCGCCTTCGCCGCCATCGGCTCGTTCGCGGTTCAGACGCACGTGGGTTCGGCGCCGGTGGTCGTCCTCGCGACGATCCTCGTCGTGCGCACCCTGCGCGTGCGTTGGGCGGACCCGGGTCGTGTCGGCGCCGTTCGCCGTGTGCTGGTGGTCGTATCGGTGACCTGGGCGTTGCCGATCGTCGACATGGTGTTCGGTGATCACAACCTGCTCGACGTGGCCACGGGCACCGAGCGTGGTTGGTCGGTGGGTGATCCATGGCTCGCGACGATGCGTCTGCTCGGCGCGGGACCCTCGGCGATGGGTCGCTACTTCGGACCCGAGAGCCCGTACGTCGCGGCGCACGGGGCGACCGCCGCCGAAGTGGCGGGTCTGGTGATCGTGGTGCTGCTGTCGGCACTGGTGTACGCGCGTCGCGACCGCCACCCCTTCGCATTTCAGGTGTCGGCCTTGTCGTGGGTGGGCGTCCTCGTCACCGCGGTGATGCTGCAGACCACCGCGGGGCCGTTCTATCGCTATCTGCTCCTGCCGGTGGTCGGTTTGTCGGCGCTGATCTGGATCGCCGGTGTGGTGGTGGTGGTCGAAACGATCGCGAGCAATCTGCCACCGCTCGTCGTCCCGCTCGTCGCCGCCTTGGTGGCGTCGGTGGTCGGCGTGGTGACGGCGGTCGGAGTCGATTCCGAACATCTCGTCAGTCGCTACGGAAGCGACTCGATCGAGCGCTCCGTGAAGGCGGTGGAGCAGACGTGCGACTCCTTGCCCGACGAGGTGGTCGTGGAGGTGAGCGACGTTGGCGGTGAGATCGCCTGGTCCGAGGCGATGCCCGTGATCGTGGCCCTCGATCGGTGCACGTCGGTGTCGGTCACCGGAGTCAGCGGATTTATCGCCGGACCCGGATTCACCGCCGCCGACGACGCGGTGCCGAACTACCGCATCGACGGCACCGGGTGGTCGGCGGTCGCCGCCGACTAGGCCGCGTTCGACCGGCGTCCGAGGCGAGTCTGGTCGCTCTCGCGGCTCGCGATGGTCACGCGGTTGCGTCCACCGCGTTTGGCGTCGTACAAGGCCGTGTCGGCT
>JBJTFY010000160.1:0-43870 GCA_046093625.1 Actinomycetota bacterium | reverse complement strand
CGACCACCACGCCTCGTCCACCTCTGCGTCGGTGAATCGGAACGGTCCCGGGTGCGTCACCCGGAAACACCGCCCGAGCAGGCTCACCACTTCGTCGTCGTACGGCCGGGCCATCCCACCGTCGACGGGCACCGGATCGGCATCGACGCCGATCTCCTCGGCGACTTCCCGACGGGCCGCCGCCTCGTAGGTCTCCCCGCTGGTGACCACGCCACCAATGGCGATGTCACACCATCCGGGCCAGACATCCTTGGACGTCGACCGCCGATGCACCAGAAGTCGCCCGGATTCGTCGAACACCGCGACGAAGACCGCTCGGTGACGCAAGCGTTCGTCGCGCATGCGCCGTCGAGTCACGACCCCGATCACCGTGTCGAGGGCGTCCACGTGATCGACGAGTTCACCCGACCCGTCGACGACGTTCATGGGTCATTGCCTACCACGGCGCGCGTCTACGATCCCCTTCATGTCCACCACCGCGTCCGGTCCGAACGACATCTCCACGCTCACCGACGAGAGCCGCGACCTGCTCGACGACGCCGTGAGGTTGCGCCGCTCCTTGCACGAATGGCCCGAATTGGGCAATCACCTCCCCCGCACCCGCGACGAGGTGTTGGCGGCACTCGAGGGCCTTCCGCTCGGCATCACCTTGCACGAGACCACGTCGGGCATCGTGGCGGCGCTGGAAGGCGACCACCCCGGTCCGACCATGCTCCTGCGTGGTGACATGGACGCCCTTCCCATGCCCGAGGACACCGGTGTGGACTTCAGTTCACGGGTCGAGAACGCCATGCACGCGTGCGGACACGACACCCACACCGCGATGCTGGCCGGTGCCGCTCGGCTCCTGACCGCGCACAAGAGCCGACTGCATGGTCGGGTGCTCTTCATGTTCCAGCCCGGCGAGGAAGGCCACAACGGCGCCTCGCACATGCTCGACGAGGGCCTGCTCGACGTCGGCCCGCTCGCCGACGGGTCCGCCTCCGACGTCACCGGTGCCTTCGCGATCCACACCACGTCGTCGCTCCCCACCGGATTCGTGAGCACCCGACAGGGTCCGCTCATGGCCTCCAGCGACGTCATCTCGATCGTGCTCACCGGCAAGGGTGGCCACGCCAGTGAACCGTTCCGCACGCTCGATCCGGTGCCGGCCGCGTGCGAGATCGTGCAGGCCCTGCAATCGATGATCACCCGTCGGGTCAACACCTTCAATCCGGGCGTGCTCACCATCACCCAGATCAACGCCGGAACCGCCACCAACGTGATCCCCGAGGCGGCCACGATCAAGGGCACCATCCGAGCCATCAGCGAGACCACGCGGCGCCTCATCCACGACGGAGTGCGTCGTGTCGCCGAGGGCATCGCGAGCGCACACGGCCTGGAGGTGGAGGTCGAATTGCGCGACGGTTACGACGTCACGGTCAACGATTCGGATTACGCCCTGCGCGCCGCGGCGATCACGAGGGAACTCATCGGAGCCGAGCGCTTCATCGAACTCCCGACTCCGGTGATGGGGGCCGAGGACTTCGGTTACGTCCTCAACCGCGTGCCCGGAGCGATGGTTTTTCTCGGCGCCACACCGCACGACCGCAACCCGTCTCTGGCCGCACCGAACCACTCGAACCGGGTGTTCTACGACGAGGAGTGCATGACGACCGGAATCGCCCTGTACGGCGCGGTGGCTCTGCGCCACTTGTCGCCGCGCTGAGCCTCGCCCCGATCAGATCGGTCCGGCCGGGTAGCGCGCGTCGCCGAGGGCCATCTCCATGAAGGGCTCGATGTTCGGGCCGCGCCGCAGGTGGTGTCCGCCGTCGACGCTGATGCACGTGCCGGTGATCCACGAACTCTCGTCACCCAACAAGAAGCGCACCAACCGACCGACGTCCTCGGTCGTGCCCACGCGTCCGAGGGGCATCTGGGCGAGGTAGTCCTCCACCACCGGCGGATAGTTCACCATCGCCTCGGTGGCGTCGGTCGGCACGAGGCCCGGCCGCACGGCGTTGGCCCGGATGTTGCGACACCCCAACTCGTCGGCGGTCTGACGAATCAACATCTCGAGTCCGGCCTTGCTCACGTCGTACGGGGTCATGAAGCGATGCGTCACCGGCCCCGCGATCGACGACACCGCCACGATGGACCCGCCGCCGTTGGCCGCCAGGTGGGCGACCGAGTGCTTGATGGTCAGGAACGCTCCGGTGAGGTTGGTGCCGATGACGCCGTTCCAGTCGTCGAGCGACGTCAGATGGATCGGCCCGCCGGTGCCGTATCCGGCGTTGGCCACGACCATCGTCAGCCGACCGGCCTCGTTGGCGACGTCGCAAGCGGACTTCACGCTCGCCTCGTCGGTGACGTCACAGGCCACCGTGATCACCCGCGCGCCATCGGCTCCCAATTCGGATGCCGCCGCCGCGAGCCGAGTGGTGTTGCGCGCCGCCAACACCACCGTCGCCCCGTCCGCGACCAACACGCGGGCGCAACCGAGCCCGATGCCCGATCCGCCTCCGGTGATCAGGGCCACGCGGCCGTCGAGTGGAAGCGGGTTCGACGAGGTGCTCATGACCCGATCATGTCACGCTCGTCGCGAGCGAGCATCATAGGGAGATGTCCGATCGACGCGCGCCTCTCGCCGGCATCCGCGTGCTCGATCTCACGCGCGTCCTGGCCGGACCACACTGCGGACGGATGCTGTGCGACCTCGGCGCCGAGGTCATCAAGATCGAACCACCCGACGGCGACCTCACCCGCTTCTCGAGTCCGAAGGTGGGTTCGATGGCCACCTACTTCATGCAGCAGAACGTCGGAAAGCGCTGCATCAGCGTCGATCTCGCTCGGCCCGAGGGCGCCGACATCTTCCGACGGCTCGTCACGGTGAGCGACGTGCTCATCGAGAACTACCGCGCCGGCGTGATGGACCGCCTCGGCCTCGGCTGGTCGCGTTTGCGAGAGGTCAACCCGCGACTCGTCTACGCGTCGATCAGCGGATACGGAGCCGATGGGCCATGGGTCGATCGACGGGCGTACGCGAGCGTGATCGGGGCCGAGAGCGGCATGACGAGGATGCAGGGCGAGGCGCGCGGTGGGGACTTCACCAACGACCCCTGGTCACACGCCGATGTGTACACCGCACTCGAGACGTCGTCGGCAGTTCTGGCCGCGCTCGTGCAGCGCGAACGCACCGGACTCGGCGAGCGCATCGACGTCTCGATGACCGAGACGATGCTCTACGTCAACGAGCACGTGCACGACCAGCTCTTCGACGGGCCGGTCGACCCGCAATGGGTTCGCTCGTTCCGACCCGGCGATTATCCGGTGATGACGGTCGCCGACGGCAGCACCGTCGTGATGAGCGCCCACCCGGCCGAGAAGGGGACCTTCGAGATGTTGGTCGCCCTCATGGAGAAGCCGCACCTTCTCGACGATCCGCGTTTCGCCGACCCCCGCGCGCGACTCGACCACCTCGGTGCGCTTCACGACGAGATGCGCGCATGGGCCGCCTCGGTGCCCGACGCGCACGAGTTCGAGCGACGATGCGACGCGCACGGCTTCGCCATGGGTGTCATGCGTTCGGTGCGCGAGATCGCCGACAGCGACTGGGCCCGCGCACGGGGCGCAATCGTCGAGGTGGACGACCGCAGTGGCGGCACGGTGCGAGTGCCGAACGCCCCGTGGCACTTCGAGCGCGGTGCGGTCGGAACCTCGGGCCAGCCCCGCTTCCGCGGCGAGGACAACCGGGCGGTGATGGCCGAACTGCTCGGACTCGACGACGCGACGATCGACGCACTCGAAACGAGCGGTGTGCTCGGTAGTCGACTGCCGCGTCGCTGACTCAGGCGTCGAGGGCCGCAGTGGGTCGCAGGAGTTGCGTACCCATGAATCGCGCCACGGGCGGCAGGGTGCGCGCGAGAACCGGTCCGGTCGACACGACGAAGATGACCGTACCGACTCCTATCTGACCGCCGAGCAGGAACCCGATGGTCACGGTGGTGGCCTCGATGCCCCAGCGCGCCACCTGAACGCTCACTCCCTTGTCGACCAGTCCCAACATCAAGAGTTCCATCGGACCGGTACCGAGGGTGGTGGCCACGCCCACCGAGATGGACGCGTACAGGAGCGCGAGGCCGAGCAACATCATCGCGATGCGCCACGGCATCGCGTCGGGCTCGGGAACCCGGTCGATGACCAGGTTCACCACTTGTCCGACGAGGACCCCGCCGATGATGGTGCCCCACGACGGCGGACGCCGGACCGCCGTGGCCAGGAGCATGAAGATGCCCCCGCTGATCCATCCCATCGTGCCCACACCGATGTCGAACTGCTCGGCTCCTCCGGTGGCCAGCACGTCGGCCGGTGCGACCCCGAGGTGGGCCGAAACCATCACGGAGATGCCGATTCCGACACCGATGTTCCCCGCCAACAACGCCACGGCACGAACCGCGAACGCGCGCGGTTCGGTTCGTTCCGGCGCACTCACGTTCCCACACTAGATGTCGCGCGGGTGCACGCGACCGACGATCAGACCTTCCTGGGCGGACGGGGTATGAACGGACTCGTGCGGGCGATGTAATCGTCGTAACCCTCGCGCCGCTTCTTGAGCGAACGCTCGAGCATCGTCACGCCGCTCACACGCCGCAAGAAGAACGACATCACCGCCGCACCGACGAGACCCCACGCCCCCGAACCCGTCTCGGCGGCCACGATCGCGATCCCCCACCACACGCAGGCGTCACCGAAGTAGTTCGGGTGACGGGTGTATCTCCAGAGTCCGCGATCCATCACTTTCCCGGCGTTCGCGGCGTCGGCCTTGAATCGGGTCAACTGGGCGTCCCCCACCACCTCGAAGAACAACCCCACGAGATACACGGCGACGCCGATCCACGCCAGGACACCGATCGAGGGCGAATCGTCGGCCTGACCGAGTTGGACCGGCAAGGACACGAGCCACATCAGGGGTCCCTGCAGTCCGAAAACCGTCACGAGGCTGATCACCGGGAACCGGGCCCCCCAACGCTTGCGCATGCTCTTGTATCGGAAGTCCTCTCCGTGGCCGATGTTGCGCCAGGCGAGGTACCCGCCGAGGCGGAGCCCCCAGACCGAGACCATGATCGTCAGGAGCCACTGACGAGCATCGTCGCCGTCCGCGGTGACCCGAGCCACCCAGCCCACGACCACGAAGCCGAGTCCCCACACGATGTCGACGATCGAGGCGTTGGCGATGACCACGCTCAACAACCATGTCGACACCATGACCACGAGGATCGCCCCGGCCGACCACAGCATCACTTCACCCAAGACGACTCCTCATCCCGTGCGTGAAGCCAACGCGACGTCGACCTCACGATCCATCTGCAACCATTGCTCGTCGAGCCACGCCACGAGAGCGGGTGACGCACCCATCATCTCCGACCCTGCCGACGGAATCGCGGATCGCGGAACCCGCCGCATCACGAATCGGACCGGTGGAACGGGCGCGGACAGCGCCCGCAGGATCCCCGAGAAGGTGTCGAGTCCTTCGAAGCCGACGTGCCACGCGAACACCACGTCGCACGATTCGTGCCCCCGCAACATCGCCGCGGCACCGGCGGGCCGCGGTGGCAACAGATTACTCAATCTCTCGAGGCGCGCCCGACGACCGGGGTCGATCGTTCCGATGCGTTCGAGGGCGGTCGCCCGCTTGGCCGGGTTCGCCCGCGTGCCCTCGGGGAAGATCACCCCGACATCACCGACACCCATCCCCGCGCTCAGCGCGGAGAGGGCCTGCAACTCCGGTGTGGAGTCCGTCGCGCCGCGGTCGAGGAAGTGGTTGGGTAGTCGTTGCCCGACCACGTCGAGACACGGATCGGCGAGCAATTCCTTCTTCAGCACGTAACGGGGGTTCATGGCCGCCACGGTCGTGACCACGTACGCCGACACCAGCGAGTCCGCGAGGCTCGCGTGTCGCGCGAACAACAACACCGGCCCCGGGCGCAGGGCCTCCGGGTTCTCCACGGTGACCCGTACCCCGCAGGTGACCCCCAGGGCACGCAGGAGGTTGCGCGCCCACCATCGCTGCAGCGAGTAGTGACGTCGATGATCACCCGACTTGCCGACGCACCACAGGGCGAGCGAGACGATCACGCCGCACGTCTCGAGCCACGCCCACGCGAGCGCGAACGCCAGGAGGCGGGTGGTCGGCAGACGCATCCGGCCCCGAGCGAGGTCGAACACGGCCGAGGCGATCACCCACACCGGAAACGTGACGAGCAAGACGACGGCGGCCAGCACGAGCCCGGGCACCGACACCAGCCGCCGCTTCATGTCCCGAGAATAGATCGCCACGAATCACCCCCGAACGACGTCGCTCGACATCCGCCCGCCACGGGTGGTTGGGTCATGATGAGGGTATGAACGACACCCCCGGTTGGACCCGTGGTCGCTCTTTCGGAGTGATCGTGTTGCTGTACGTGATCGCCACCACCATCGCGCTCGTGCTCGCCAACGGTTCGGTCGACGATCCGTACGTCGCCCTGATCGTCGGGTACGCCGGCTCGGTCGCCTTTCTCTACGCGGCCAGTCAGGTGGTGCAGAACGGTTCGACCTTCGACGCGTGGTGGAGCGTCATGCCACCCGTGTTGGCGATCTGGTTCGCGATCGTCGTCGACGGTTCGGGGGCGCGCGCCTGGGCCATGGCGGACTGCGCGGTTTTGTGGGGCCTGCGCCTCACCGCCAACTGGGCGATCGGCTGGACGGGTCTCGGTCACGAGGACTGGCGCTACCGCATGCTCTACGAGACGGTCCCCATGCCGCGTTGGGCCGTGTCGTTCACCTCGGTGCACTTCTTCCCGTTGGTCGTGGTCACCCTCGGTTCACTCCCGTTGGCGACCGCGGCCTCGAATCCCCAGGATTCCGGGCGCGGATTCGGGTGGCTCGACGTGGTGGCGATCGTCGTGGCCCTCGTCGGAGTGGCCCTCGAGCACTTCGCCGACGTCGACCTGCGGCGTTTCAACCGCACCAAGCAACCCGGTGACGTGTTGAACACCGGACTCTGGAGTCGGTCACGTCACCCGAACTACCTCGGCGAGATGTTCTGGTGGTGGTCGCTGTTCCTCTTCGCCGTGGCCGCCGACCCGGGGTCGTGGTGGACCGGAATCGGGGCGTTGGCCATGACGATCATGTTCCTCGCGGCGTCGATCCCGATCGCCGAGAAACGCAGTGCCGAACGCCGACCGGGGTGGGCCGCGTACAAGGCCGACACCCCGATGCTCCTGCCCCGTCTGCGCAAGTGACCCGTCCGCTCGATCGCCGCGACGATCGGGATGGCAGACTGACGACATGAGTTCACACGATCTCGTGATCCGTAACGCCAACGTCGTCGACGGGACCGGCGGCGCTCCACGCGTCGCCGACGTCGCGGTGTCCGACGGCATCATCACGAACGTCGAGCCCCGCGTGGCCGGTCGGGGACGGCGCGAGATCGAGGCCGACGATCTGGTGGTCACCCCGGGCTTCGTCGACATCCACACGCACTTCGACGGACAGGCCACTTGGGACCCGATCCTGGCTCCCAGCAGCATTCATGGCGTCACGTCGATCGTGATGGGCAACTGTGGAGTCGGTTTCTCACCGGCTCGACCCACCCCGGAACAACACGACTGGCTGATCGGCATGCTCGAAGGTGTCGAGGACATCCCCGGCACCGCTCTGGCCGAGGGGCTCACGTGGGACTGGGAAACGTTCCCCGACTACATGGATGCCCTCGCGCGCCGTCGCTACGCGATCGACGTGGCCACTCAGGTGGCGCACGCCCCGTTGCGGGCCTACGTCATGGGAGAACGCGGGGCCGACCCCAACGAGGCTCCCACGGCCGACGAACTGTCTTCGATGGCCCGCATGGTGCAGGAGGGGATGCGCGCGGGTGCGCTCGGTTTCACGACGAGCCGCACGTACATTCACCGCACCCGCGACGGTGCCCCACTCGGAACCCGCTTCAGCACCGCCGACGAGTTGCTCGCCCTCGTCGACGCGATGGCCGCCACCGGATCCGGAGTCGTGCAACTCATCAGCGACGCGTATCAATCACCGGACGCCGACTTCGCCCGTGACGAGATGAACCTGATGGAGCTGGTGGCGCGCTCTTCCGGCCGCCCGCTCAGCATGACGGTTCAGCAACCGGCCCCGCTCCCCGATCGTTGGCGCGAGATGGGCGCGTGGGTCGACGAGGCCGTCGCCAAGGGGCTGTCGTTGTCGACGCAGGTGGCGGTTCGCCCCATCGGAATCCTCGAGGGTCTCACCGCCACCGTGAACCCCCTGGCGATCTGCCCGTCTTTCCAGGACGTCGCGGGTCGTCCGTTGCCCGCGATCGTCGCCGCGCTGCGCGACCCGGAGCGTCGGGCCCGTCTGATCGTGGAACATGCCCAGGCCGTCACCCGTCTGTCGGGACTGCCCGCCGAGATGTTCGGTGACTTCACCAAGCTCTACCCGATGGAGAACCCGGTCAACTACGAGCCGACGATCCGCGACTCGGTCGCCGCCAGCGCGGCCGCCACGGGACGACCCGTCATCGAGTTCCTCATCGATCTCCTGTGTGAGGACGACGGCAACCGCCTGCTCTACATGCCCCTGTTCAACTTCGCCCGCGGCAACCTCGACGACGTGCGCGAGATGCTCCTGCGCGACAACGCGGTGATCGGTCTGAGCGACGCGGGCGCCCACTGTGGTGCGATCTCCGACGGCAGCGCCACCACCACGGCCCTGGCACTCTGGTGCAACGACCGCAAGCGAGGCGAGAAGTTGCCCCTCGAGTTCATGGTTCACCACATCACCCAGCGCACCGCGCGACACGTCGGCCTGCTCGATCGCGGTGTGGTGGCTCCGGGTTACCGCGCCGACCTCAACGTGATCGACATCGGGGCCCTCGGCACGCCCCCGCCCCGCATCGTGCACGACCTCCCCGCGAACGGTCGTCGCCTCATGCAGACCGCGACCGGCTACCACCACACCATCAAGAACGGTCGGGTGTCGTTCGAACACGGCGAGCACACCGGCGAGTTGTCCGGCTCCCTCGTTCGCGGGGCGCAAGCGGCTCCGCGCTGACCGCGCCTCACGTAGGTTCGTTCTCGCCCACCCGCAACTGCCGGGCGTAGGCGCCGTCACGGGCCAACAGTTCGTCGTGGGTTCCCTCCTCGACGACCCGACCGTCCTCGATGACCACGATCCGATCGGCGTCGCGGATGGTCGACAACCGGTGCGCGATGACCAGAGCCGTGCGGTCGCGCAACGCCTCGTCGAGTGCCGCCTGCACCAGCGACTCGTTCTCGTTGTCGAGGTGACTCGTCGCCTCGTCGAGGATCATCACCGCCGGATTCTTCAGGAGCAAACGGGCGATGGCCAGACGTTGCTTCTCACCACCGGAGAGCCGATACCCCCGCTCGCCGACGATGGTGGCGTAGCCATCGGGCAACGCGGCGATCGTTTCGTGGATGCGCGCCGCGCGACACGCGGCGACGAGCTCATCGGCGGTCGCCTCCGGCTTGGCGTAACGCAGGTTCGCTTCGATGCTCTCGTGGAACAAGTGGGGGTCCTGCGACACGACGCCGATGGCCGCACGCAACGACACCCCGGTGAGATCGCGGACGTCCTTGCCGTCGACGCGAACGGCGCCGTCCGTGACGTCGTACAAGCGCGGGACCAGTCCGACGAGGGTGCTCTTGCCCGAGCCCGACGGTCCGACGATGGCCACGGTTTCGCCGGGCCGAACCGACAACGACACCCCGTGCAGCACGTCGACATCCGGGTCGCCGGTCGGAGCACCGGGCGCCTCGAGGGACGCCACGCTCACCGTGGCCGCCGCCGGGTAACGGAAGGTGACCCGATCGAATTCGACGGCACCCAACGGATCGACCAGATCGACCGCTCCCGGTTTGTCGACGATCGAGACCGGGGCGTCGAGCACCTCGAACACGCGGTCGAAGCTGACGAAGGAGGTGAGCAGGTCGACCCGCGCGTTCGTCAGACCGGTCAACGGCTGGTACACCCGCGACACCAGCGTTGCCATCGCCACCAGGGTGCCCGCCGTGATGTCGCCCGACACCACCAACTGTGCACCGATGCCGTAGACCGCGACGGCGCCGAGGGCGCCGACCAAACCGAGCGCCACGAAGAAGACGCGGCCGTACAGAGCCGAGACGATGCCGATGTCGCGTACCCGCCCGGCCCGCGACGAGAACGCACCCACCTCGCTCTCGTGCCGACCGAACAACTTCACGAGTAGGGCCCCCGAAACGTTGAAGCGCTCGTTCATCTGGGTGTTCATCTGCGCGTTCAAACCCATCTGTTCGCGGGCGATGTCCTGCAGTCGCTGGCCGACACGACGGGCCGGCACGATGAAGACCGGCAGGACGACGAGGGCGAGCAGCGTGAGACGCCATTCGAGGGTGAGCATGGCCGCCAAGGTCATCACCAACACCACGACGTTGCTGACGACGCTTCCGAGCGTGGACGTGACGGCTGATTGCGCTCCCACCACGTCGTTGTTCAGACGGCTGATGAGCGACCCGGTTTGCGTGCGGGTGAAAAAGGCCACCGGCATGCGCTGCACTTTGTCGAACAGCGCGACCCGCAGGTCGTAGATCAGACCCTCGCCGACCCGGGCCGAGAACCAACGCTGGGTGATGGCCATGACGGCATCGAGCACCGCGGCACCGATGGCCAGCGACGCGAGGAACCAGATGCGTCCCCGATTTCCCGACGGGATCGCGTCGTCGATGATCGCGCGGAACGCAAAGGGGGCGACCAGGGCCACCGCTGCCGCGACGAGAATCGACAACAGGAAGCCGACGATGCTCGCCTTGTACGGCCGGGCGAAATCCCACACCCGTCGGATCGTCGAACGATCGAGTTTGCGACCCTTCACCGCCTGCGCATCGCTCGGCATCATCATGTGAGGCCCCATACGCATGCGAGTCAGGCTACCCATCACCCTCCATCGCACCTAGAGTCGGGTCGCATGACATCGTCGCGTCCGATCCGCTCGCGAAACGGCGCGGTGCCGATCGTCCCGACGATCCTCGCGATGATCGTGTTGGCCACTTCGGCGGCGGCGGGTTCTAGCGATGGCACCGGGGGATCGACGACCGTCACTTCGGAAGCGACCATCCGAAACCGGGTCGACGCGGTGCGCGATTGGTCCGACACCATCGAATGGACGAGTTGCGGAACCGGTCTCGAGTGCGGATCCTTCGAGGTTCCCTACGATTACGCGCGGCCCGACGCAGGGGTCTTCGTGCTGCCGGTGAAACGACGTTTCGCCGATGATCCGGAGCGGCGTATCGGTTCGTTGCTCGTCAACCCCGGCGGTCCGGGTGGCTCGGCTCTGCAGTACGCCGAATACGCCGACTCGGTGTTCAGCGCAGACCTTCTCCGGGTTTTCGACATCGTCGCCTGGGATCCGCGCGGCGTCGGCGGGTCCGAGCCGTCCGTCGACTGCGTCGACACCTTCGACGACTACTTCGCGCTCGATCCGTCACCGGACGACGACACGGAGACGAAGGCATTGATCGACGGGGCCCGCGACTTCGCCGACGGTTGCGTCGAACGCAGTGCCGAGATCCTCGACCACGTCTCCACCGTCGACGCGGCGAGCGACATGGACGTCCTGCGGCGGGCCCTCGACGAGAACAAGATCAGCTATCTCGGCTTCTCCTACGGCACCCAACTCGGGGCCACCTGGGCCACCCTCTTCCCGGAGACGGTCCGGGCCGCGGTGTTCGACGCCGCAGTCGACCCCACGCTCGGGTACGTCGACGGTCTCGTTTTGCAGGCCGGGGGTTTCGAGCAGTCGCTGAACACCTACCTCGACTGGTGCGACACCAACGGCTGTTCGTGGGTGCCCGAGGGCACGGACCCCCACGACGCCTTCGCCGATCTGGCCGCCTCGTTGGATGCCCGGCCCCTCCCCAACGGCGACCGACCGGCCACCAACCAGGGGGTACTCGGCATCGGTTCGAGCGACGCCCTTTACGCCGATTGGATGTGGTCCGACCTGTCCGACGCCCTCGCGGCGGCCGAGCAGGGAGACGGCGCCGGTCTCCTCGCACTCTTCGACGACTACTTCGGCGGCTGGTCCAACGGACATCCCGACGACCTCGTCGACACCTACTTCGCCGTCACGTGCGCGGACCGCGACGAAGCGGTCACCCCCGAGCAGATCCTCGGACTCGCGGATCGTCTGGACGAGGTGGCTCCACTCATCGGTGCGGGTTGGGTCCAGGAGATGTTGGTCTGTGCCAGTTGGCCCCGTGATCCCGTCGGAACGATCGGAATCGGTGCCGACACCGACACGCGCATCGTCGTCGTGGGCAGCACCGGTGACGCCGCGACACCCTTGTCGGGCACCCTGAACATGGTGCGCCAACTCGGAAACGCCCGGGTGATCGTCTCGACCCTCGAACAACACACCACCTACGGTGCGGATGACTGCGTGACCGAGGCCGTCGACGAATACCTCATCGAACTGGTCGACGGACCGGATCGACTCGACTGCTGACCCGGCCGTCGGGCACGACCACCTGGACTGACCTACGCTCGCTCAATGCGTCGCCTCCTGATCTCGTGCGTCACCCTGTCCCTCTTGGCCGCTTGCGCGAGTGACGACTCGGTCACGCGTGTCGGTGACGACACCCTCGCCCCTGCGACCACCGACGCGGGCACCACCGACCCGGACACCACCGACACGACGGCACCGAACGTCGAGCCCGGTGCATTCTCCACCGAGGCTTTCCCGGTGACGGCCCCCGATTGGTCGACGTGCGGTGACGGCCTCGAATGCGCGTACGTCGAGGTTCCCCTCGACTACGGCGACGTCGACTCCGAACGCATCTCGATCTTCGTCGCCAAACATCCGGCCACCGACCCCGACAAGCGCATCGGTTCGTTGCTCGTCAACCCCGGTGGCCCGGGTTTCGGAGGGGCCGTTCTCGCCGAACGGGCCGACAACATCTACGGGTCAAAAGTGTTGGCGGCGTTCGACATCATCGGGTTCGACCCCCGCGGAACCGGACAATCGTCACCCGCGATCGACTGCATCGACGACTACGACGCGTTCTTCGCCGGAGGGGACATCACGCCCGACGACGAAGCCGAACGGCAGGAAGCAGTCGACAGCGCGCGAGATTTCACCGACGCGTGCTTCGAACGCAACGGGGATCTGTTGCCGCACGTGGGAACGAACAACGTGGCCCGCGACATGGACATGATCCGTCGGTCGCTGGGCGAGGACAAGATCAGCTACTTCGGCTTCTCCTACGGCAGCGAGTTGGGGGCGGTTTGGGCGACGATGTTCCCGCACACCGTGCGTGCGGCCGTACTAGACGGCGCCACCGACCCCGAAGCCTCGGGGATCGAGGGCGCCCTGCAGCAGAACATCGGCTTCGAGACCTCGATCGACACCTTCCTCGCGCAGTGCTCCGACGACCGCTCGTGCGCGTTCCACAACGACGGCGACGCGGAGGGGGCCTTCGATCGTCTGATGCTCGACCTCGACGAGAATCCGATCCGGACCGTCTCCGGTCGCCCGAATCTGACCCGTGGCATGGCTCTCACTGCGGTAGCGCAGGCGATGTACTCATCGTCGTACTGGGACACCCTGGCCCAGGCCCTGAGTGACGCCCAGGACCAAGACGGGGCGGGGCTGCTCGACCTCTTCGACAACTACTTCCGTCGACGGCCCGACGGTTCGTACGGCAACGAGTTGGAGGCCTTCATCAACATCCTGTGCGCCGACGACCCGGAGCGGATGACGATCGAGCAAGCCGATGCCAACGCCGCGCGGGTCAACGAGGCGGCGCCGCGCTTCAGCCCCGGCACCGTGGGCGACTACACCTGCGTTTTCTGGCCCCCGGCACTCGATCCCCGCGTCGACATCACGGGACGTGGGGCCGGCCCCATCGTCGTGGTCGGCACGACCGGTGACTCGGCGACGCCTCTGGAAGGGACCCGCAACATGGCCCGGGTGCTCGAGGACGGTCGCCTGGTGGTCGTCACGGCCGAGCAGCACACCGGTTACATGTCGGACGCCTGCGCTCAAAAGTTGGTCGACACCTATCTCGTCGACCTCGAGGTCCCCGCCGAGGAGACCGACTGCTGAATCAGCCGTTGATCTTCTCGAGGACCTTGGCGACCGACGGATTGGTCATCGCGGTGCCGTCCGAGAAGAGCAATGTGGGGACCGTGTGGTTCCCGCCGTTCACCTTGGCCACCGTCTCGGCCGCGTCGGGGACCACTTCGATGTCGACCTCGTCGAAGAACACACCGGCGTCATTGAGATCGCGCTTCAGCCGCTTGCAGTAGCCGCACCACTGTGTGGTGTACATGATGAAAGACATGGAGCGAATCTACATCCCTGGATCGCCCTTTCGATGAGTACTCGATGCCCGAGTCGACAGCCGCGAGTGACTACATTTTGCCAATGGTCGACACCGTTTCCCGACTGCGCATACGCCTCGTTGCTCTGTGCTTTCTCATGCTGTTCGTGGAGTTGGCCCTGATTCGCTGGCTGGGCGGCAACATCCTCTATCTCTCGTATTTCTCCAACATCGTTCTGCTCGGAAGCTTCCTCGGAATCGGCCTCGGCTTCCTGTGGTCGCACCGAAGCGAGCACTCCCTCCTCCGCTACACCCCGCTCGTGTTCGGTCTCTTGGTGTTGGTGGTTCACAACGTCCCGGTGAACGTCGTCGCGACCGGTGGAGATCTCATCTTCTTCGGCGGCGAATTGAAGCCGGACGGTCCGCCCCGAGAGATCGTCCTTCCGGTGATCTTTCTCGCGGTGGCCGCTCTTCTGGCCTGCATCGGCAACGGAATCGCCGAGACCTTCGGGAAGATGCGAAATCTCGAGGCTTACCAGTTCGATTTGGTGGGAAGCCTCATCGGTATCGCCACGTTCACCCTTCTCTCGTTCCTCGGTGCGACACCGATCGTCTGGGGGCTCATTTCCGCGGCGATCTTGCTCTGGACCATCAGACCCCGATCAGCCAAGGATCTGGCACTCACGATCATTCCGTTGCTCGTACTCGTCGTCACGCTCGGAATCGAGTCGCGCGAGGATGGAGTGATCTGGACTCCGTACTACAAGGCCAACAGCATCGACATCGCCGGACTCGGAGTCGAGGACGAGGGTGTGGGCGCTCTGGTGAACGGCATTCCCCATTGGTTTCAAACAGCTCGATACGACCTGCCCGTCTATCAGACCGTGTACGAACGCCGCGCGGACGAGTCTCCGGTGAACGATCTGTTGGTGATCGGGGCGGGGAGCGGCAACGACGTCTCGGTCGGATTACACGAAGGAGCCAAGCACATCGACGCGGTGGAGATCGACCGTCGACTCTACGAACTCGCCCGCGACGGACACCCGAACAAGCCGTACGACGATCCACGTGTCGACGTCCACATTGACGATGGTCGTGCGTTTCTCGAACGGTCGTCGAAGGACTGGGACCTCATGATCCTGGCTCTACCCGACTCTCTCACGCTCGTTCAAGGGGCCTCGTCGATCCGTCTCGAGAGTTACCTGTTCACTCGAGAAGCCGCGGAGGCCTACCGCGAACACCTGTCGGACGCGGGTGTCTTCTCCATGTACAACCTGTATCGCGAACCTTGGCTGGTCGATCGGTATGCCGCCACGTTGGAGGCCGCTTTCGGTCACGCTCCGTGCGTCACCAAACTGGACGACACCGCATTCGCGGTGTTGACCATCGGTGTCGAGCCCGACAACATCACGTGTCCCGAGAGCGACACTTGGACGCGCACCGCCGCGACCCCCGATCCGGTTCACGACGACCGACCGTTCCCGTATCTGCGCGAGCCCTCCATCCCGAGTTTCTATCTCGTTGCCCTGGGATTGATCCTCGCGGCGTCACTCCTTCTGGTCCGTGCGGTGGGCGGCCCCCTGCGTGGACTTCGCAACCATCTCGACCTGTTCTTCATGGGAGTCGCGTTCCTGCTCCTCGAGACCAAGAACGTCGTGCAGTTCGCCCTGCTCTTCGGCACGACCTGGCTGGTGAACTCACTGGTTTTCGCGGGAGTGATGCTGTCCGTGCTTCTTGCGGTTGTGATTTCCAAGAAGGTGGTCGTTCGTCGACTCGCGATTCCCTACGCCCTGTTGGGACTCGCCATCGTCATCGGGTGGATCGTGCCCCAGAGTGCGCTGTTGCCTCTTTCGACACCGGTGCGATTGATCGTCGCTTGCGCGTTGGCCTTTGCTCCGATCTTCCTCGCGAACATCATCTTCGCTCAACGGTTCCGTGAGACCACCGACTCCACCAATGCCTTCGCGGCGAATCTCATCGGCGCGATGGTCGGTGGAGTGTTGGAATACTCCTCGCTCATCATCGGTTACCGCAATCTGCTCGTCGTGGCGTTTCTCTTGTACAGCGCCGCTGTCGTGGCCGGACGACGGCACCTGCGGCCCGCCGCCTGACTTCAGGCGAGCTTCATGAACATCTTCTCGACGACGTCGATCGGGTAGCCCTCGGCGGCCGCTTTGTCGGGATCGGCCAGACACGACGTGAGGCCGGCGGCCAACATGCGAAAACCGACCTGCTCGAGGGCCTTGGTCGCCGCGGCGATCTGGGTGACGATGTCCCGACACTCGCGATCCTCAGCGATCATGTTCTGGATGCCGCGAACCTGACCCTCGATGCGTCGGAGTCGACGCGTCAGGTCGTCTTTGACGTCCTCGGAAATCTCCATGGGGCCCTTTCGGTCGACTTTCGGATACCCCATAGGGTATCATGGTGGAGACCAAAAGAAGGCTCGGATGTTCTTCAAGCAGTACTACCTCGGGTGCCTTTCCCACGCCAGCTACCTCATCGGCGACACCACGTCCGGACGCGCCGTCGTCGTCGATCCCCAACGCGACATCGCCCAGTACCTCGCCGACGCGACGACCCACGGACTCAGCATCACCGCGGTCATCGAAACCCACTTCCACGCGGACTTCTTGTCGGGCCACCTCGAGTTGGCCGACCACACCGGCGCCGAGATCGTCTACGGGTCGGCGGCCGCGGGGCGCGTCGGATTCCCGATCCGCGTGGTGAGCGACCGCGAACGCATCAGTCTCGGCGCGGTCGATCTCGAGATCCTCGAGACGCCCGGTCACACACCGGAGTCGATCTGCGTCGTCGTCCGCGAAAACGGCCCCGACGACCCGCCGTACGGCGTGCTCACCGGAGACACGCTCTTCATCGGCGACGTCGGACGACCCGACCTTCTGGCCGCCGTCGGCCACGACGCCACGGAACTGGGGCGGAGTCTCTACGAGTCGTTGCACACGAAGTTGCTCGTGTTGCCGGATCAGACCAAGGTCTTCCCCGCCCATGGCGCCGGGTCGGCGTGCGGCAAGAACCTGTCGACCGAGACCGTTTCGACCATCGGAGAACAGAAACGCACGAACTACGCCCTCGCCCCGATGGTCGTGGAGGACTTCGTCGACGTCGTCACCCAGGGACAGACTCCGGCACCGCTGTACTTCCTGTACGCGGCGACACGCAATCGCGAGTCGCACGCCCTACTTCCCGACGAGGTGCGGGTCGACCCCTTGACCATCGAACAAGTGGTGCAGCACCAAAAGGGCGGTGCGGTCGTGATCGATTGCCGCGACGACAACGTGTTCGCCGGAGGCCACCTGCGGGGATCAGTCAACGTCGGTCTTTCCGGTCGTTTCGCCGAGTACGTCGGTGAGGTCATGCAACCGGGAACCCCCATCATCATCGTCGCCGAGCCCGGTTCGGAGAGCGAGGCGCGCACGCGCCTGGCGCGCATCGGCTTCGACAACGTCGTGGGCGCGCTCGACAATCCCTACGCGGCGTTCGTCGAGAATCCCGACCTCGTCGAACGCCTGTCCCGACTGTCCGTCCGCTCCCTGGCCGAGCGCATGGGTTCGGTGAAGTCGTTGGTCGTGCTCGACGTGCGCAACCACGGGGAGTTCGCCCTCGGCCACCTGCCCGGCGCCCGTCACGTTCCGCTCCCGGAGTTGTTGCACGCCATCGACGGTCTCGATCCGACAGCCCCGACCGTCGTCAATTGCGCCGGTGGATACCGATCGGCGATCGCTTCGAGTCTGTTGCGATCCCGAGGTTTCGTCGACGTCTCCGATCTCATCGGTGGCTACACAGCCTGGGCGAACAGCAACATTCCGTCGACGTTGCCGACGATCGACGTGCGACACGCCTTCGACGACACCACGTCGTTGCGCCTCGACTGCCGTGAGATCGACGAGTGGGACAGCGGGCACGACCCTCAGGCCGTCCACGTCCCGATGTCCGAACTCCCTTCCCGTGTCGACGCACTCGACCGGGCCCGCCGCATCATCGTCATCTGTCGCTCCGGCAACCGATCAGGCAAGGTCACGGCATGGCTCACCGGACTCGGCTTCGACGCGGTGAACATGACCGGGGGCATGCAATCGTGGGCCGCGGCCGGGCTCCCGGTGGTCGATCACGTCGGGGCGTCCGGCCGGGTCATCTGACGCCGCCCTACATCGGTCAGCGGGAACCGATGCCATAGGCTCGATTCGTGGCCAAGGAAGACGAGATCGCCTACATCGAGCGTCTCGGCCCGATCGGACGCCAGCACGCGCTCGACAAGCCGTGGTCCGACGTCGAGCGCGGTCGCTACCTGCAGGAGATCGGGGCCCTGATCACCTTGCTCCCCCAACCACCCGCTCGCGTCCTCGACCTCGGCGCCGGAAGCGGCTGGACCAGTTGCCTGCTGGCCATGGCCGGATACTCGGTGACCTCGACCGACATCGCTCCCGAGATGGTCGTGATGCAAGGGGAGAACGCCGCCCGCTACAACGTCGCACTCGAGGCCAGCGTGGTGTCGGACTTCGAGAGCCTGCCCTTCGAGAACGAATTCGACGTCGTGGTCTTCTACGACTGCCTGCACCACGCCGAGGACGAAGTGGCGGCTTTACGAAGCGCCCATCGCGCGTTGAAGCCCGGCGGTATCTGCGTCACCCTCGAGCCGGGTACGGGCCACGAGGCGGCCGAGATGTCGAAGAACGCCGTCGACAACCTCGGGGTCACCGAGCGCGACATGCCGCCGTCACTCATCGTCGCGTCGGGTCGTCGGGCCGGCTTCACCGCCCACGCGGTGCACGAACGACCCGTCGACCCGATTCTTCTCACGCGTGGTCGCAGACCCGGACCGCGGGCCATCGCCACATTGGCCCGTCGATTCGTCAGTCGGGCCAGCGCGGTGGCGATGAGCCGGGGTCACTTCGTGGTCCTCACGAAGTGACCACCGTTCAGACGGGTTGGGGGCTGGTACCCGCCAGCTCCCACACCCATTGCGGAAGCATCTCCGGAAGCAACAATGCACCATCCCAGCCCTCGGTCGTATCGACGAACTCGACCCCGAACGGCATCTCGTCGGTCGGAATCCGCCCGTAGAAATCCTCGATCCACAGGACTCGACGTCCGTCCGACAACGCTCGTCGAGCAAGTTCATGAGCAGCGGCAGCCTTCCAATCCACGTATCTGGACACCGTCCCGTCATCGACGACCGGTAGGGGTTCGATGCCCAGATAGTCGGCGATCTCGTCGTTGGCACGGCTTCGCCACGTCGTACACCAATGCACCTCGGCCACCCGACACAGGGTCTGGATCAGCTCCCGCATGTACGAAGGAACCAACAAGGTGTACCCATGACTCTCGAACGCATGGGTTTCCCAGGCGTCGGTACCCAGTCCAACCCGTTCGATGTCGTTGATCACCCCGTCGACATCCAGCAACACCAGTGGCTTGTTCATCGTTCTGTCCTTTCCGGCGGGTCCCGATGACCCGACTCGTGAAACACCAAACGAGGGGCGGTCGGCGAAGTGTGAGCGGAACCGACGCGAAATCTGCGAGAAAAGGTGGCCGGGGTTCTCTTGCCTCCCATGAGCGCGTTGCCGAATCCATCGTCGAGTCGACCCCGAATCGACGGGAGGTTCCCCGTACTCGGCCGAGGTGTCGGGTGGGCCGTGGGCATCGCGTCCGCGTCTTTCCTCGGAATCTGGTGGTTCGCCCCGGCGGCACCCGAACCACTCCTCATCGGCCTCGGAAGTGGCCTTCTAGCAGGGGGAACGGTGATGATGTGGTGGGGGGTCCGAGCCGCACGGCTGGTCACCGACACCGACCCCAACGGCTAATTCGGTTGACATCGGCGGTTCGCGGTGGTTTCCTACACACGGTTCGAAACCGATTCGGACCACCAACTGTCATGAAGCGCACGCTGAACCCCGCACCGATGATGTCGATCTCGAGTGGTTCGTTCGCGCCCATGCACGGCTTCCACGCATCGGCTGCCGGCACCACCACCTATTCGTGGCCCATGGTGTCCGCAGCCAAGCCGAACACGGCCAATACGGCCTTCGCAGCGGCGGACACCAAGCGTTCGCCCCAGCGGTTCGGGGAGCCTCTCACGTAGGTCACACACCAACGTCGAGAACCTCACCGAGGCCGCTGGGATCAACCCGGCGGCCTTTTCGATTTTCCGGCCCACCTTCACGACAACCCCTGACACGAAACGGAGACCACCATGAACAGCACCCTCACCATCGACGAGCGGATCGCTCCGCTCGCCCGCCCCACGGCGCGTTGTGCCGACGGCAACGGAACGTTGACGCCACTGTTCTTCAGCGACGTGAACGTCGACATCGCCCGGGCCAAGGCGATCTGCCGACGATGTTCACTGGCCGACACCTGTCTCGCCGGGGCCCTCGAACGCGAGGAGCCCTGGGGGGTGTGGGGCGGCGAACTCATCGAGAACGGTCGCGTCATCGCCGATCGACGCCCCCGCGGACGTCCGTCGGTGCTGCCCAAGCCGATCATCGTGATCGACGAGGACCGCACACTTCGCACGATCACCGACGTTTCGGAGCAGAGGGCCTTCGAGGTGGCGGTCCGCGTGGCGTGACGCCGATCACCGTCCAGATCTCGGTTGCGGGCAACGCTCAGTCGAACCCGCGACTGCACCGGGAGGTCCCGGCCGCAGTTCCCCCCACTGCGGCCGGGCATCCCAGGTCGACGGTCGGACGGCCCCGTGGTCCCGCAGTTAGCCTCGCGGTGTGTCGCGACGCATCGTTCCCCTGCTCGCCGGTTTGGTCGCCGGGGTGGCGGCCGTCGTCGCAGTGTTCGCGATAGCCGACGACGCGAGGACCGACACCGACGTCGTGCTCGACGAGCCGGGCGAGTACCAGGAACCGGGCATTCCCACCAACGCTCCACTGACCGGCGAACGACTGGGTGTCGCCACGGTGTTCGATCTCGACGGCAACGAGGTCGACACCGGCTCCTTGCTCGACGGGCGACCCCTGCTGGTCAACTTCTGGTTCTCCAATTGTCAGCCTTGCAAACGCGAGATGCCGGCCTT
The DNA here is from genome assembly GCA_046093625.1 of Actinomycetota bacterium. Classification (GTDB taxonomy): domain Bacteria; phylum Actinomycetota; class Acidimicrobiia; order Acidimicrobiales; family Ilumatobacteraceae; genus Casp-actino8. The sequence continues at coordinate 22,486 of JBJTFY010000160.1, read as the reverse complement.
GCAGGCGGCCTTTCTCCAGTACGGCGACACGGTGCGGTTCGTGGGCGTCAACACCCAGGACAGCGAGACGATCACCCGATCGTTCGCCGACGACGTGGGGGTCACCTACGAACTCCTGCGCGATCCCGACGCGCGGTTGGTCACGGTCAACGGCGTGGCGACGTTTCCCACCACGCTGTTCGTCGCCCCCGACGGAACGGTCGTGAGACAGATCGCCGGGGAGGTGTCGGCTGCCGAACTCACCGCGGCGCTCGACGAATTGGTCGGGGGAACACGGTGAACGACCGGCTGTGGTTGAGCTTCGGCAGCGGATTGTTGGCCGCCGTCAACCCCTGCGGGTTCGTACTCCTTCCCACGTACCTCGTCTACTTCCTCGGCATCGACGGCCGCCCCGGTTCGCAACGGGCCAGCGTGCGTCGAGCGCTGATCGTCGGGGGCGCGCTGTCGGCCGGGTTCATGAGCGTGTTCGTCGTGGTGGGTGCCGTCACCCGGATCTTCACCGATTACTTCAACCAGAACGCGAAATACGTCGCACTCGTCATCGGGGTCGCTCTCTTCGCCATGGGCGTGGCGATGCTGACCGGTTGGCGAATGCCCTTCACCACTCCGAAACTCGACGTCGGCCGACGCGACCGCACCACCGCGAGCATGTTCGTCTTCGGTGTCGCCTACGCCATCGCGTCGATCGGATGCACGCTCGGACCGTTCACCGCCACCGTTCTCGGAACCGTCACCACGGAGGGATTCGTGGTCGGGGTGGTGGCCATCGCCCTCTACGGAATCGCCATGTCGTTGCTGGTCATCGGGCTCACCGTCACGCTCGCTCTCGCGCGCAGCGGGTTCCTGCGGGTGTTGCGCAACGGGATGCGTCACGTCGAGCGGGCTTCGGCGGTGGTCATGATGCTGAGCGGCGTCTATCTCGCGTGGTACTGGCTCAACGACATCCGCGAGAACTACGACGACGATGTGACGGGCAAGGTGCTCGACTGGCAGGAACGGGTCGCGCGATCGATCGACCAGAACCGTGGCCTGCTCGCCGTGGTCCTATCGCTCATCGTGATGACGGCGATCATCTTCGCCCGGACCCGCCGAGACCCGGGGGACGTCTGACGTGTTCCGCGAATTGCTCGACCACCCCGATGTCGAGGAGGTGCTCGTGCTGCGCGGACACGACCGGCCCCGAGAGGCTCGCCTGGGTTTCATGGCGTACCACGGAGGCGGTCTCGAGGAGATGACCGAGGTCGTGGCCCAACGGGCCGCCAATGCCAGTGGTGCGAGTTACTACGGAGTTCACCAACCGCGGGGAATGGAACGTCACATTCCGTCCATCGAGGTCTCCCCCGACGCCTCCGACGATCTCCGGGCGTTTCTCGACCACGTGCACGTGGTGGTGACGATCCACGGCTACGGACGACAGGGGTATTACTCGACGTTGTTGCTCGGCGGTCAGCACCGCGACTTCGCCCGTCACATCGGAGGGCACCTTCGTCGCCGTTTGCCGGCCTACCGCGTGATCGACGAGATCGACGAGATCCCCAAGGAACTCCGGGGCCTGCACCCGCGCAACCCGGTCAATCTGCCTCCGGCGTGCGGCGTGCAGATCGAACTGCCCCCGCGCGTCCGTGGCACCACACCCTTGTTCTGGGACTGGGAGGGTCCGGCACTACCTCCTCACACCCAGTCGCTCATCGACGGACTCGTCGAGGCCGCCGACAGCTGGCTCACGGGGCCAGGCGCTCGATGATCCAACCGTCGCGATCGAGGCGGTAACGAAAGCGATCGTGCAAGCGGCTCGGGCGGCCCTGCCAGAACTCGTAGGACTCGGGAGTCAACAACCACCCGCCCCAGTGGGGTGGCCGCGGCACTTCGCGGCCCGCGAACTCGGCCGTGATCCGCTCCACCTCGCGGTCGAGCACCTCTCGATCGTCGATCACGCTGCTCTGGGGCGAGGCCCAGGCGCCGATCTGGCTCTCGCGTGGACGCGAGGCGAAGTACGCGTCGCTCTCGCGAACCGAGAGAATCTCGACCGTGCCGCGCACCCGCACCTGTCGGTGCAGACCGAGCCACGGGAACACGGCGCTGGCCAAAGGGTTGAGGTCGAGCTGTCGACCCTTGGCGCTGCCGTAATTGCCGAAGAAGGTGATGCCGTCGTCGTCGACGCCACGGGCCAGCACGACGCGCGAGTCCGGCATTCCGTCGTCGTCGAGGGTCGCCAGGGCCATCGCGTTGGGTTCGGGTAACCCCGCGTCGACCGCATCGACGTACCACGCGTGCCACTGCTGCACCGGCGACTCGTCGAGATCGTCACGCCCGAGGCCGGCCGTCTCGTACTGCACCCGGCGATCGCGCAGGTTCACGGCGTCAGCTCCGCGGCACGATGCGGTCGACCCCGCGCATGTACGGGCGGAGCGCCTCGGGAATCACCACCGAGCCGTCGGGCTCGCGGAAGTTCTCCATGATCGCGGCCCACACGCGCGGCACCGCCAACGCCGATCCGTTGAGGGTGTTGGCGATGTGGGTTCCCTTCTCGCCGGCGCGACGGAATCGGATGTCGGCCCGACGCCCTTGGTAGTCGCTGAACCACGACACCGACGACACTTCGAGCCACGCGTCGCAACCCGGAGCGTAGACCTCGAGATCGAAACTGCGGTGGTGACTCTGCCCCATGTCGCCCGTGCAGATCTCGATGATGCGGTACGGGAGACCGAGTCCGGCGATCAGTGCCTCGGCGCGATCGCGCAGTTCGATCAAGACGCTGGGCGCCTGTTCGGGCGTGCTGAGGGCGAAGATCTCGACCTTGTCGAACTCGTGGGCGCGCAACATGCCCCGTGTGTCGCGCCCGGCCGACCCGGCCTCTCGTCGGTAACAGGGCGAGTACGCCATCAGTCGCAAGGGAAGTCGGCTGTCGTCGAGGATCTCGCCGGCGTACATCGACGTCAGTGGCGCTTCCGCGGTGGGGATGCACCACAAGTCGTCGCGCTCGATCGCGTAGGCGTCCTCGGCGAACTTGGGCAGTTGACCGGTGGCGGTGAGGGTCGCCGTGGTGACGAGCGACGGCGGACGGATCTCCTCGAAGGCGTCGGCATTGCGGTCGAGTGCGTACTGGCACAACGCCCGCGACAACTGGGCGCCCGCCCCGCGTTGCATGGTGAACATCGCTCCGCTCAATTTCACGGCGCGTTCGTTGTCGAGCACGCCCAACTCGGCGGCCACGTCCCAGTGCGGCACCCGTCGGTGCTCGGGGAACGACGTGGGCAACGCGACCGGACCGGTGACCACCGGATTGTCGTGATCGCTCGCACCGTCGGGTGCCTCGGCGCTCGGCGTGTTGGGGATGCGCAGGAGGATCTCGCGCAGTTCGTGTTGAACGGTGTCGAAGCGCTCCGCGAGCGTCTTCTCGTCGTCGCCCAGTTCGCGACTGCGGGTCTGCAGACCTTCGGCGGCGACCGAGTCGCCGTCACGACGGGCGCGTCCGACTTGTTTCGAGAGTTCGTTCACCTGCGCCCGGATGCCGTCCCGCTCGACGGTGATGCGACGCAACTCGTCGTCGAGGGCGATGGCCGAGTCGAGTTGCCGCAACACGTCGGGCTTCCCCCGACGAGCCAATGCGGTGCGCACCGATTCCGGATCGTGGCGGAGCAGGCGAACGTCGATCACAGGAGACCAAGGTTACCCGTCCACCTTCGGCGACACCGATGGCATTGGACCCCGTGACTAGTCTCGATGAGGTGAGCGGCGCCGGAGAAAATCCCTACACCCGCGTCGATCGCAGCGAGCGCACACTGGTGGTCGAGAACCTCAGCGTCCGCTACGGCGATCTGCTGGCCGTCGATTCGGTGTCGTTCTCCGCCCGACCCGGTCAGGTGACCGCGGTGCTGGGCCCGAACGGCGCGGGTAAGACGAGCACCATCGAGGTCTGTGAGGGCCTTCGTCGACGCACGTCCGGCCACGTGAGCGTGCTGGGTCTCGACCCGCACTCCGGGCGCCGGGAGCTCGCCGACCGGGTGGGGATCATGCTCCAAGAAGGGGGCGTCTACCCGAGCGCCCGTCCCATCGACGTGGTGCGTCAATACTGCGGCCTGTACGCATCGCGGGCCGGGGTCGCGACCGCACCGGACGAATTGATCGAGTTGGTCGGACTCTCCGAGAGACGGCGCACCCCCTGGAGACGGCTGTCGGGAGGCGAAAAACAACGCCTCTCCCTGGCCCTGGCCCTGGCCGGACAGCCGGCGATCGTGTTCCTCGACGAACCCACGAGCGGAGTCGACGTCAACGGTCGCACCATGATCAGGTCGGTCATCCGGAACCTCGCCGACTCCGGCTGCACGGTGATACTCGCCACGCACGAACTCGACGAGGCCGAGAAGGTGTGCGACCGGGTGGTCATCTTCGACCGGGGGCGAGTGCTGGTCGACGGCACGCTCGACGACGTGCGGCGGGCGCGTCAGGTCGTCCGCTTGCGCACCGTACGGCCACTCGACCTCGCTGACATGCCCGACAACCTGGCGGGCTGGCTGGTCGAACAGGCACCGTGTGACTACACCATCGAGGACGCACCCCAGGGACTCATCGGCGCTCTCGCCGTGTGGCTGTCCGAGCGGGGCATCGACGTCGTGGAGTTGCGCGCAGGTATGAACAGTCTCGAGGACGTCTTCAAACAGCTCACCGGGAACCAACAATGAGTGCCGGTCCCTTCCGTTCCCAATTGCGGGCCGAACTCACCGTCGTGCTCCGCAACGGCGAGCAACTGCTGCTCACGCTCATCATCCCGGTGATGCTCCTGGTGTTCTTCTCGACGGTCGACGTCCTTCCCACCGGCGACGTACGCGAGCCTGTCGACTTCCTCACGCCCGGGGTGTTGGCCCTGGCCGTCATGAGCAGCGCCATGGTGAGCCTCGGTATCGCCACCGGGTTCGAACGCGGCTACAAGGTGCTGAAGCGATTGGGAGCCACTCCCCTCGGTCGACCGCGTTGGCTGGCGGCCAAGATCACCGCGGTCATCGTGGTGCAGATGATCCAACTGGTCGTGCTGGTTCCGGTGGCGCTCGGGTTGGGTTGGGATGCCGGCTCGGCGAACTGGTTGCTCGCCATCGGGGCCGTCGTGACGGGAACGATCGCCTTCGGTGGTGTCGGATTGCTCATCGCCGGGCGCCTGCGGGCCGAAGTGAACCTGGCCGCCCAGAACGGGTTGTACCTGTTGCTGTTGCTGCTGGGCGGAATGGTGATCCCGTTCGACGAGTTGCCCGGGCCGCTCGCCGCCGTCGCCGAGTGCCTGCCGAGTGGCGCTCTGGCCGACGTCATGCGCGACGCGTTGGTGGGCGGAGCCGAGCGGCCGGGAACGTCGTGGATCGTGTTGGGCATCTGGGCCGTGGTCGCGCCAGCCGTCACCGCTCTCACATTCCGCTGGGAGTGACGTTCTCCGACATCCGGATTGCTAGTTCGAGCGGGACTCGCGGATCGGTTCGCTCTCTTCGAACGCCTTCTCCACGTCGGCCATCGTCAGGGGCTTGCGCACGTAGGCCGCCTCGTTCTCCCGCCGGAACGTGACGACGAAGTTCCGAACGAACATCACACCGATGATGGTCCACAGGAAAATGGAGCCACCCAGTTTCATGATCGCGCCGGCCATCTGCTGATCGTCGCTGACCGAGATCCCCCACACCCGGATCGGGGTACCGTAGTGCTTGTACACCGTGCCCTCGGCGAATGTCAGCCAACCCGCGGGCACCGTCGCCACCACGCTGTTGAGGAAGAGATAGATCATCTTGCCCATCGAGGAGATGTGGTACTCCTTCAGCGGTCCGCACACCGGTAACCACATCAGGATCGAAGTGCTCACCAGCAACACGTGCACCGAATAGTGCAGTGGCGCGTTCGACACCGAGCGATTCACGACGGCGGGCACGTGACTCACCATCACGATCACGTTGAAGAGGAAGGCGGCCCGCACCGGGTGGGCCATGAAGTTCAACGCCCGCCGAGCCCGGCCCCGTCCCACCAAGGTGCGCACGAACCACTCGGGCGTGGCCAACACGACGAGCGGTGGCATGAAGTACGTGAGGGCCATGTGCTGGACCATGTGCACGGAGTAGAGGTACTCCTCGGCGATGTCGTGTACCGGCCAGTCGGATCCGATCCACAACACCAGGATTCCGCCGACGAAACAGGCCAACTGACGCCGGGTGACGACCGACTCCCCGGGGCCCACCGCCCGCGGCCCGAGGACGCGCACGACGTACACGTAGGACGCCACCAGGAAGGCGACGAGCAGCCACACCTCGACATGGGCTTGGAAACGCCACGGGTCGACCATGGCCGGCATCGGTCAGCCCTTCTGAAGGAAGAACTTGAAGGTGGACAGCGCCCCGATGTACACCGCGAGCGCCAAGATCAAGCCCGAGTAGAAGAGGTAGCTGAACAGCTTGTTGTCGAACTTCAGGTGCATGAAGTACGACACCACCACCACGAACTTCACGGTCATCAACACGAAGAGCGTCGGCATGAACAACGGACCGAAGTCGACGTAGTAGGTCGACACCTCGATCGCCGTGAGCGCGGCCAGGATGAGGGCGATGATGACGTACTGCTTGTCGCTCGCTCCGTGGTGCTCGTCGGCGTGTTCGGCGACGTGCTCGGCGCTGTGATCGGTGGCGGTGCTCATCGTTGGCTCCTCAGGACGGGATCAGGTAGACGAGGGTGAAAATGACGATCCAGACGATGTCGACGAAGTGCCAGTAGAGGCCGATCAACTCGACGGACTCGGCCTTGCTCCCCGGAATCCGGTTTCGACTGATCATGCCCACCAACGCCATCAACATGATGATGCCGACCGACACGTGCACACCGTGGAAACCCGTGAGGGTGTAGAAACTCGACCCGAAGAGGCTGGTCGTGAAGCCCAGACCCTCGCGGTAGAAGGCCGTGAACTCGTACACCTGACCGCCGACGAAGGTGGCGCCGAGGAGCGCGGTGATCGTGAGCCAGAGGTTCGTGTTGCGGTCGTCCTTGCGCTGGGCGGCCGACACCGCCAACACCATCGTGAGCGAACTCATGAGCAGGACGAAAGAGCTCACCGAGGTGAACGGGATGTCGTAGATCTGGTCGGGCTGGGGGCCCGAGTTCACTCGACCCTTGTAGAGCATGTAGGTCGAGATGAGACCGCCGAACAGGAGGCACTCGGAACCGAGGAACATCCACATTCCCAACTTGTTGTTGGACAAGCCGGTGGTCGTCACATGGGCACCATGACCGGCGTCATGGCCGTGGGCGATAGCGGTGTCAGCCAAGGGGCGCCAACTCCTTCGTGTGGCCGCCACCGTCGCCGGGGGCGGGCGGGTCGAAATCGTCATCGGGTGACGTGGAGGGTTCCATCGCCCAGCCGAACATGGTCAACACCACCATGGCCGCACCGACGGCGAGGATGACTCGGTTGTAGATCAGGCCGTAACCGATGATCGGGAGGGCCAGCGCCAACAGAATCGGCCAGTAGGAACGCGACGGCATGTGGATGTGCTCGTCCGGATGTGCGTTCATCTCGGCCAACACCTCCTCGGCCGTGGCCACCTGCTTGATCTCGTGCGTCTCGGCGTCCTGGGCGTACTTGCGGTGGAAGAACTCGTCGAGGTTGTCGATCGTCGGAATGGAGTCGAAGTTGTGCTCCTTCGGGGGACTGTCGGTCATCCACTCGTGGGTGCGGGCGTCCCACGGATCGAGGGGCGCGATGGCGACCTTCTTCGACTTGTGGGTGTACACCACGTTGATGATGAACAACAGGACACCGACCGAGAGGATGAGCGACCCGGTGGACGCGATGCGGTTCCAGAAACCGAGGTTGAAGAAGCCGTCTCCGGCGCGGGCCTCGGTCCAGACCTGCATACGACGCGGTTGGCCCTGCAGACCGAGCATGTGCATCGGCCCGAACGTCATGTTCATGCCCACCACCATCAGCCAGAAGTTCCAACGCCCGATCGATTCGCTCAATTGCTTGCGGAACATCTTCGGCCACCAGTAGTAGAACCCGGCGAACAACCCGAAGATCGCCCCACCGAACAACACGTAGTGGAAGTGCGCCACGATGTAGTAGGTGTCGGTCTGCTGGGTGTCGCTCGGCGCGACGGCGTGGGTGACCCCCGACAGACCACCGATGGTGAACTGCACGACGAGGGCGATCGAGAAGAGCATGGGCACCGTGAAGCGCAGTTTGCCGCCCCACATGGTCATGACCCAGTTGACGATCTTCACGCCGGTGGGCACCGCGATCGCCATGGTCGCCATCGAGAAGACCGTCACCGACACCGGACCGAGGCCCGAGGCGAACATGTGGTGCGCCCACACGCCCCAGCCGACGAAACCGATGGCGGCACCCGACATCGCGACGATCGGGTAACCGAACAACGGCTTCTTGGAGAAGACCGGCAGGATCTCCGACACGATGCCGAACGACGGCAGGATCAGGATGTACACCTCGGGGTGACCGAAGATCCAAAACAGGTGCTGCCACAAGAGCGGGTCGGCACCGGAGGCCACGTCGAAGAAGGTGGCGTCGAACGAGCGCTGGAAGGTGAGCAGGAACAGCGCCACCGTGATGACCGGAATGGCGAAGAGCAGCAGGAACTGCACGACCAACACCATCCAGGTGAAGATGGGCATCCGCATCAACTTCATGCCCGGAGCGCGCATGTTGAGGATCGTCACGATCAGGTTGATCGCACCGGTCAGCGAGGCGATACCGGTGATCTGCAGGCCCATCGCCCAGAAGTCGATGCCGTGGCTGGGCGAGAAGAGCGTGCTCGAGTTCGGGGCGTACATGAACCAACCGCCGTCGGCCGCCCCACCCAGGAACCACGAGGTGTTCAGGAAGATGCCGCCGAACAGGAAGCACCAGAATCCGAACGCGTTGATGCGGGGGAAGGCCACGTCGCGCGCACCGATCTGGAGGGGTACGAAGTAGTTGGCGAACGCCGCCGCCATCGGCATCACGAACAGGAACACCATCGTGGTGGCGTGCATCGTGAACATCTGGTTGTACTGGTCGGCGTTGAGCACCTTGCCGTTCGGGGCGATCAACTGCAGACGGATCAAGACGGCTTCCAAGCCGCCGACGATGACGAAGAAGAACGCGGCGACCCCGTACATGATGCCGAGCTTCTTGTGGTCGACCGTGACGAGCCAATCGCGCCACGAGGTGCTCGCGGCCGGACGCTTGAACACGCCGAGGGCCTCGCTCGGCTTCACGCCGATCGTGGCACCGCCGGCGACGGCGACTTCCGTGGAGGGACGTTCGATGATGGCCATTCGAGTGTTCTCCCTTTACTTCCGCTCGAGCAGGTAGGCGACGAGGGCGTTGATCTGGTCCTCGGTGAGGCCGAGGGCGGGCATGCCGCGGTACTTACCGCCGGTCTCGGCCAACTTGGTCGGATCGGCGTACATGGGCTTCTTGGCGGGGGCGTTGCGCAGCCACTCGCGAAGATCCTTCTGGTTGAGACAGTCCTCGCTGACGCCGGCCAGGTACTTCGCGCCGAACTCCTCCGCGGAGGCGTTCCACACGTCGTCGCGGCACTCGGGGGTCAACAGATCCCAGGCCGCACCCGCGAAGGTGTTGCGGGTCATGAGGTTGGTCAGGTTCGGCGCCGCACCGGACACCAGGTATTGGTCGGGGGCGGCCACGTTCGGGGTGCCGTCGGAATTCTGCAGCCCGTTCACCTGGTGACAGCGCGCGCACTGCTGCAAGAACAAATTCTCGCCCTCGAGGGCCAAGGCGTTGTCGGCGGACGGCGACGAATAGGCCTCGAGCTGGTTCGCGACCCAGGCGGCGTAGTCGGCCTTGGAGAGCACGACCGTCTCCATGCGCATGTACGCGTGGGAGAGACCGCAGAACTCGGTGCATTGACCGGCGTAGATGCCCGGTTGCGAACCCTCGAGGCGCAAGAGATGCACGCGACCGGGCACACCGTCCTTCTTGCCGTTCAACTTGGGGATCCAGTACGAGTGGATGACGTCGCGACTCGTGACGCGCAACAGGATCTTGGTGTCCTCCGGGATCACCAACTGACCCGAGGTCACGATGGGCTCGGCGATTCCGAACTCCGAGGCGTTCGTGCCGACGGCCGGGTAGTCGTACTCCCACCACCACTGCTGACCGGTGACGTTGATGGTCATCTCGGTGTCGTCGGTCTTGGCCAGATCGAAGATGGTGCCCACGGTGGGCACCGCGACACCGACGAGGATCAACACCGGGATGACGGTGAGGGTGATCTCGAGGGCCGGCTTGCCGTGCGACTGCTCCGGCATCGCCTGACCACGATCGCGATAGCGGAACACCGCCCAGCCCACGGCGGCGAAAACGATCAATCCGACCACGCCGGCGATGTAGAAGATCGGCCGTTGCAGATTGTCGATCTTCTCCGCGTTCGGACCGGCCGGCTGCCAGGTGTCCTGAGGTGCGTCCTTGGCGCAACCGGCCAGGAACATCAGGGCGGAAACGGCGAGGGTCGACGTCGCGACCTTCGACCAACGACGCGAAGACTTCATCGTCTCTCCTGCTCGCTCGTTCACGTTGCTCACGGTACTCATGGGTTCAGATCGTCTCTCTATGGGGGCGGGGGTGACTCACGGCACCTGAATCTCGATCGACGCACCCTCCACACCGGGGACGGTGATCGAGTACGGCTCTTCACTAGCGAACGAGGGCTTGGGGATGACGACCGACACCGCTTGCGTGCCACCTTGTCCGATCAACGACGTGCACGCCTCGAGCACGGTGTCCTTGCTGACCCCGCCACCGAGATCCTCGGTGACCATGCCGTACGTGACCACCATGCGGTGCTCGTGGTCGTCCTCGTTGATGAACAAGATGTTCGAGGGGTTCGATCGCTGCAGTGTGATGGCCGTGAGTTCACCCGACCATCCGTCCATCTCGGCGAACAGACGACCGTCGCGCAAGATCACGGTGGCGGCCACGCTGCTCTTGGCCGACACGGCCCGCCCGGCGTCCTCGTCGGCCTCCTCGGCCTCCTCGCCGCACGGACGGTGCGCGAAGTGGTCCTCCTCCGCTGCGACCGTGAGTTCGTGGCGCTCACCGTCGAGGGCGAGGGCGATGCCCGCTCCCGAGAGTGCCACCAGAACGACACCGGCCACCGCGCCAACCACGCGTCGGCTCGCGCCGCGGCGGACGCTGATCATCGAACCGACGAACAGCACGAGGGCGCCCGCGATCGCGAACACGATCGGACCGGACTCCCTCGAGAGCGACAACATGACCCGCGAGAACGACAACACGATCACCGTCAGCAACAGCGCACCACCGACCGGGATCTCGAGCGGGTGCACCACCCAGGCGCGCACCTTCTCGTTGTAGGCGGCGTTCGACGACGCGCGGTCGCTCCAGTTCTTGATCAGCCACTCGCCGAGCATCGCGAACAGCAAGCAGATGCCCACCTTGAAGATGCCGGGCGAGCTCACCAGCCCGACCGCCACCATGCCGGCCGAGAACGCCGTGCCGAACGGGAACCAACTGCGGCCGACACCACGCTGGGCCGCGTTGCTGGAAGCGTGCGCCGCGGTCTCGGTCGAGAGCACGTGTCCGTCGCGAACGTACGACGACACCGCACCGAGGAAGAACAATGCGACGGCGAGGAACGACAGCGACACGACGCCGAGGACGCCGCCGTCGTTGGCGATGAACCACACGATGGCCGCGACCGCGGTCGCGGTTCCCAGCCCGTAAAGGAGTTTCGATCCGGTTGTGATCATGGATTCTGCCTCGTCACTTCTGCACGTACACGACGAACCACACCGCGGTGAACGCCGCCGTGAGGAAGTACCAATAAAGGGCGCTCGCCGACACGATCTCGATCTCCTTGGACCGACCACCGAGATACCGGAAGGCCGCGACCGCGGTGTAGACGAGACCGGACACCAGCAACAGCATCATGGTGCCGGTGACGGCGTAGAACATGGTGTGGAACGCGCCGTCGTTCACCGCGACACCCATCTGGGTCCAGGTGTACACCTGGGCGTTGACGACCATGAGACCGAACAGGATCGTGATGCCGAACGCCAGGCTGGCGTGCGAGCGGTCGTTGCGCTTGGCCGAGTACACCGCCCACTGGGCCATCACGCAGACGACGCACAGACCGATGAGCATCATGTTCGTGGCCACCTCGGGAACGACGACCTTGGCCGGCATCCAGTCGGCGATGAGCCCGCGCTTGGGCGACTCGCGCAACGGTGCGTCTCCGCGGAACTGCAACCACGTGGCGAGCATCCCACCGAGCAACGTGGTTCCCGCGGCAGCGGCCAGTGCGGTGGCGACGAACACCTGTCGGCGCGCCGGAGCGGTGGGGGCCGAGGGCAACGAGAGCATCAGGCGTCCTTCCCGGTGTTGGACTTGAGGTCGGTGAGCGGGGTGGCCGATCCGACGACCACGAGATCGGAGAAGTTGTCGACGGGAGGCGGCGAGGACGTGGCCCACTCGAGCGTCTGGCCGTCCCACGGATCGTCACCAGCGGACTCACCGCCGATGAAACTCTTGATCGCCAAGCCCACGAAAGCCAACGTGGTCAGCAACATCAACGCGAATCCCGCGGTCGTGAGCACGTTCCAGAGGTCTTGGGGACCGCTGTACGAGAATCCGTCGAGCGCACCGGCGGGCTGATCGGCGAATCCGGCGATCATGTACGGGATCGAACCGAGCGCCGAGGCCAGCAGCGCCAACAGGGCCAACGGAAGAGCAGCCTTGTCGGGGATTCGCCGACCCCACAACTTGGGTCCCCAGTAACACAGTGCCCCGAATGACACCGTCACCACGCCGAACGTGATGGCCACGTACGTGCCGGCCTCGAAGATCGAGCCCCGCAGACCGGCATCGTCGATCGACCACAACACGTGCGCGGCCACACCGAGGGCGATCATCAACAAGCCGTGCATGGCGAACACCAACGGCGCCGCCACCCGGGGTTTGCCGTTCTTGAGAGTGAGCGCGCTCGTGCCGAGCACACCGAGCACACCGAGCAACGGCACGACGGTCAGCAGACCCCACGGCAGGAGGTCGGCGATCTTGTTCCCGAGATTGTCGAGGAACTTCTCGCCCTCCCAGGGCAACGACACCATCGTCTGGGTCACCGTGGCCAGCACCGCCACCGACACGACACCGATGGCCACGTTGGCCGCGCTGCGCTGGGCCAACCGCGTGCGGCCCATCACCGGGACGATGTCGAGGATCATGCCGAGTGCCGGAATCGCCAACAGGTAGGTGAAGGGTTGCGACATCGCCCAACCGGCCCAACTCGACACGCCGACGTTGCCACCGAAAGCGGCCCGGGCGTACTTGTGGTCGACGTACAGGTAGATCGACGAGCCGACGTACACCGGCAACGCCAACAACATCGTCACCGCACCGACGAGCGCCGACCAGGAGAACATCGGCGCCCTCAACAAGCCCATGCCCGGGGCGCGGGTGGTGAGAACCGACGTCGCCACCGCCGCGGCGGCCATCATGAGGCCGACCGACATGACGATCGTTCCGAGAAGGTAGAGGTCGACCATGTCGGACGAGCCGCCCCCGGGTCCGCCATTGGCGATGATCGAGAACACCGCCAGACCGAGGCCGGTGAGCCACATCCAGAACCCACCCGCGGCGAGTCGCGGCAAGGCCAACGACCGCGCACCGAGCTGCAACGGCACGATCGCCACGGCGATGCCGAGGAGCAAGGGGGCCACGGCGCCGAAGGTCAACAGGAGTCGGGCCGCCGAGAGCACCTGAGGCGCCGAATCGACGCCGAGCAGTTGGTAACCCTGGGCGTCGATGCGTTCGAACGCCACCAACACGGCCAACACCAGGCCACCGAGTAGTCCGACGAGGCCGGTGCCCACGAAGAGACGGCCCACCTGCTTGTGGTCGGCCGACGAAATCCACGCGGCGACGGCGGGGGGCGCCGCCGTTTCACCGGCGGCGTGGTGCGTATCAATTGTTGTCATTCGAGATGGCTCGCTTCACGCGCAACGAGAGGGACCCGTTGCGGATTCCTCGGGGGTAACAACACGTTTTCCAACCTCCGACATTACCCACTTTGCCCTGATCAGACCGAAATCCCGAGGGCGTCGGCGAGGGTCACAGGTCGTGCGATTGTGATCAGATTCCGTGTTCGACGACGACGTCCACCGCCATGGCGGCGAACAGCAACGTCACGTAGGTGATCGAGAAGCCGAAGACGCGCATCGAACGGGCCACGGTGGGGTGACGCCCCAGATCGACGGTCGCGGCGACGAAACCCAGGCCCAGCACGGCCGCCGCGATCATGTAGATCGGTCCCAAATCGGCCACCGGACCGAGGGCCAGGGTCACCCCGGTCAGGGCGATCGTGTACCCCAACATCTGGGTCACGGTCTGACGCATCGACACCACGGTCGGCAACATCGGGACTCCGGCCGCCTTGTAGTCATCGCTGTGGCGAATCGCCAGCGCCCAAAAGTGGGGTGGGGTCCAGAGAAAAATGGCTGTGAACAGGACAAACGGCTCCCAGGCGAGGGAGTTCTGAACCGCCGACCATCCCACCAGCACCGGCACCGCACCGGCCGCCCCGCCGATCACGATGTTCTGTCGGCTGGTGCGCTTCAACCAGATCGTGTACACGAACACGTAGAACAAGGTCGCCGAGGCCGCCAAGACGGCCGACAGCAGGTTCGCCCCGACCCACAGAACCACAAAAGCGGCCACTTGCAGGGACAATGCAAAAATCAGGGCCTGTTTGGGTCGGATCAGACCGGTCACCAGCGGGCGGCCCTTGGTGCGCTCCATCAGGGCGTCGATGTCGCGGTCGACCACCATGTTGATGGCGTTGGCACCGCCGGCGGCCAAGGTACCTCCGAGGAGTGTCACCCCGACCAGACCCCACGACGGCCATCCCCGGTCGGCCAACACCATGGTGGGAACGGTCGTGATCAAGAGCAGCTCGACCACCCGCAACTTCATCAGCGCGACGTAGCCGCCCAGAACACTGCGCGGCTCGCGACGCGGACCGTGCGCCGCCACTCCACCCGGTGCCAGCCGCGACGGCACGAGAGGGCGGGATCCGACGGACATCGCCCCGATCGTACGGGGGTGCGAAACGCACCACCAACCGTGACAATGGCGGGGTGGACGTTCAAGGCGTGACTCTCGTCGCCGCGGCCCCCTCGACGGTCGTTCGTCCCGAGACCGACGAGTCCACCACCCTCGACAATCCCTGGATCGTCTTGGTGTGGAACGACCCCATCAATCTGATGAGTTACGTCACCTTCGTGTTCCAGAAGTTGTTCGGGTACAGCCTCGAAAAGGCCACCTCCCTCATGCTCGACGTGCACGAGAAGGGCAAAGCGGTGGTGTCGGCGGGCAACCGCGAGAAAGCCGAGATGGACGTCTTTCGACTCCACGAGCACGGACTGTGGGCGACGATGCAGAAAGACGGCACCGACAACGACGGGGCGGGGTCCTGACATGGTGCGTCGGCGCCCGCCTTTCGAGACCCACCGCGGGGAGTTCGCCGTCAACCTCGACGACGACGAGCGACACTTCATCCGACGACTGGTCGGGGAAGTGCGCGAACTGCTGGGGTCGAGTGCCGTCGACGACCCGAAGATGGCGAGATTGTTCCCCCCGGCCTACACCGAGGGCGGTGGCCGCGAGGCATCGGCCGAGGCCGAGTACCAACGCCTGATGCGCGACGAACTGGTGGCCAGCCGGCTGGCGGCCATCGCGCGCATCGACGAACTGCTCGCCGACGACGAACGTCGCACGATGACGGCGGCCGAACTCAACGCCTTCGTCGTGTCGCTCAACAGCGTGCGCCTGATCTTGGGCACCATCCTCGACGTCACCGACGACGACGAGGGCGACGACGAGGTGGTCGACCCCGACGAGGGACCCGAAATGGCCATGTACAACTTCCTGTCCTGGCTTCTCGACAGTGCGGTCACCGCCCTCATGCAGGGCTGACGACTCGGGTGGTATCGGGGACGGGTGCTGTTAGAGTTGCCACGCTCTCATCGGACGAGTACCTAGCCCCCATCGTCTAGTGGCCTAGGACACCACCCTTTCAAGGTGGCGGCACGGGTTCGAATCCCGTTGGGGGTGCGAACCGGTTCACCGGTGAGGCAAGTGAGTTGCTCGAGTAAGTGCACAGTGAAGTACATAGCCAACACGTTTGGTCTCGTGGTGAAGTTGGAGTTCACGCCGGCCTGTCAAGCCGGAGGTCGCGGGTTCGAGTCCCGTCGGGACCGCAAGTGCGCCTTGGCGCACGAGGTCGAGTAGCTCAGTCGGCAGAGCATACGCCTGAAAAGCGTAGGGTCACCGGATCGACGCCGGTCTCGACCACCATGCGGGCGCCCCAAGGGGCGCCCGTTGTCATTCCCGCCAGTCCCTGATCAGAGCCTCTTGAGCGACCGTGGCCACGTGCACGCCGTCCTCACTGAAGATGTGACCGATCGCGAGGCCGCGGCTGTTGCCGATCGAGTGACAGGTGAAGTCGTGCAGATGCCAGCGATCACTCTCGATCGGTCGGTGGAACCAAATCGTGTGGTCGAGGCTGGCACCGTAAAAGTGTCGCGCGTTCTCCGGCCGCGAGCCGATCACCGGGTGAGTTCGCACCACCGCGTCCGTCGGGAGATCGTCGCTCAGATAAGCGAACGCGCAACGGTGCAGCAACTGCGCGCTCTGCTCGGTGAAGTCGCCCAGTGCGTCCGAGACCCGGAACCAGGCCATCGCCCGCCCACCACCTTCGCGGCCATCGGCGGGCACCGAGTCCTCGGTGATCCAGCGACGGTCGAACCCGTCGCTCCACGCCGAGTTGTCCACCGATTCGGGACTCGGCACACCACTCGGGAACCGCACGGGTTGGGCGTCTTCCGATTGCTCGAACGTCTGGAAGGAGGCCTCGAGGTTCAAGATCGCCCCCCGACTCTGCCGGGCGACGACGCGCCGCGTGCAGAAACTCTTGCCGTTGCGGATGCGGTCCACCTCGTAACGGACGGGCTCACCGGTGTCGCCCCGCCGAATGAAGTAGGCGCGCAACGAGTGCGGCTCCATCGTCGATTCCACGGTCGCCGCCGCGGCCCACAGGGCTTGGGCGACGATGTGACCTCCGTACAGGCCACCCCACGGGTACTGGCGCCCGGCCCCCACGAACGTGTCGACACCGTGCGGCTCGAGTTCGAACAGCTCGCGAATCGTCACGACGTCAGGCTACGGCGTGACGACCACTCACGTTCCGAAGCCGAACCCGAGATCGGGCGCGGTGAGCATCGCCACGAACGGGATGCCCCGTTCCGAGGCCATCGCGGAGCAGGTGCCACCACGATCGACGATCACCGTGATCAGAACCGGCTCGGCGCCGAATGCGATCACCGCGTCGACGGCTTCCATGATCGACGTGCCGCGCGTGACGGTGTCCTCGGTGATGACGACCTTGTCGCCCGGCTGGAGTGCACCGGCGATACGTCCGGTCACCCCGTGATCCTTGGCCTCCTTGCGCACGCTGAAACTGCGCAGGTCGCGACCCCGCGTGGCGGCCACCGCGGCGATTCCGTACGCGACCGGGTCGGCCCCCATCGTCAGTCCTCCGATGGCGGTCGCTTCGGCGGGGATGATCGAGAGGGCCACGTCGGCGACCAACACGATGCCGTCGGCGCGACACGCGGTCTGTTTGGTGTCGAGGAACCACGAACTCTTGGCGCCCGACTTCAGCGTGAAGTCACCCGTCTTCAACGAGTGTCGCAACACGTGGTCACGCAACGACGCACGCGCGTCGTCGAGCGGAGGGAGTGAGCCTTTCACGAGGTGAAACCTACTCCACACGTATCACTCGACAACACATGCGACCTCGTGAACGCGTCGTGTATCAGTCGCCGATAAGTCGTCATGGGACAACGATTCGACGTTGGAAAACTCGCTCGTCCCGCCCCTACGATCGATGGAATGGCAGCACCGAAGACTCCCATGACCAAGGCACACAAGGAGGCTTTGGCAAAGGGTCGCAAGGACGGCAAGGTCGTCCGCGATTACCTCGAAGCCCTGCGACGCACGAAACCCAAGCGCGGGCGCAAGCGCACGCCCGAGTCGATTCGACGTCGTCTGAAGTTGATCGACGCCGAGTACGAGACGACCGACTCGGTCACGCAGTTGAAGTACGCCCAAGAGCGTCTCGATCTGGCCATCGAGTTGGCGGAGTTGACGACCAAGGTCGATGTCGCGCCCCTCGAGAAGGCCTTCGTGAAGGTCGCCAAGACCTACGGCGAGCGCAACGGCATCACGTACGCCGCATGGCGCGAGATCGGGGTCGATGCCGCGGTGCTGAAGAAGGCGGGCATCTCCCGCTGACGTTCACGCCTCGAGACGATCGAGGGCGTCGAACACCGCGTCGATGCGACCGAGCGAGCGCTTGAGGTCGAACGCCTCGTCGAGAACCGAGGAGTCCAACCGTCGGATCGCGTCGTTCTCGTCGAGCACCGCACGGAAGTCCCGACCCTGGGACCAGGACACGGCGGCCGCCTCTTGCACCACGCGATACGCGTCGTCCCGTGACATCCCGCTCTGAACGAGGGCCAGCAACACCGGTTGGCTGAACACCAACCCGTGGCTTGACATGAGATTGGCCCGCATCCGCTCGGGCGAGACCTGGAGCCCCTCGAGGAGTCGACGGAGCCGGTGCAACATGTAGTGCGCGAGCATCGACGAGTCCGGTAGCACGATGCGCTCCACCGAACTGTGCGAGATGTCGCGCTCGTGCCACAAGGCCACGTCCTGGAGGGCCGCCTGCAGGTTGCCGCGCAGCACGCGCGACAGACCGCTGATGGTCTCGGCTGAAATGGGGTTCCGCTTGTGCGGCATCGCCGACGAGCCCTTCTGACCCGACTTGAACCCCTCTTCGACCTCGCGCACCTCCGTTCGCTGCAGATGACGCAACTCGACCGCGATCATCTCGCAGGTCGCCCCGACCGCCGCGCACGCCCACATGTACTCGGCGTGCCGGTCACGGCTGATCACCTGGGTCGCCGGAACGGGAACCAAGCCGAGCGACTTGCCCACGGCGGCTTCCACTCGCGGATCGATGTTGGAGTAGGTACCCACCGCACCGGAGAGTTTGCAGACCGCGATCGTGCGACGGGCCTCGATCAAACGACGCCGGTCACGGTCGACCTGCAGAGCCCACAAGGCGACCTTGGCGCCGAACGTGGTGGGCTCGGCGTGGACACCGTGCGTCCGACCGATCATCACGGTGTCGCGATGGAACCTGGCCATGTTGACGAGCACCCGCAACAACTTGCTCGATGCGTCGATCAACAGGTCGCTGGCATCGCGCAGCGCCCAACACAAAGCGGTGTCGACCACGTCGGTGGACGTCAATCCGTAGTGGATCCAGCCTGCCGCCAAACCACCGATTCGACCCTGCATCACGTCGACGAACGCCGCGACGTCGTGATCGGTGACTTTCTCGCGTTCGGCGACCTCGGCCACGAACGCCGCGTCCACCGTGGGCGCCGCGGTCCGACAGACGCCGGCGTCGGCGACCGGGACCACGCCGATCGCGGCGTGCGCCTCGGTGGCCAGCAACTCGATCTCGACCCAGCGCGCGAAGCGCGTTTCGTCGGAGAAGACGGACTCCATCTCGGGCAGGGAGTAACGGGAGATCATCGGTTCACACCTCCGGCGATGGTGGACGGCCATTCGAGCACGTCGTCGCGTTCGGGTCCGACGCCCACGATGCGCACGGGGACGCCGGCCTCGCGCTCCACGACGGCGATGAACTCGCGCGCGGCGGCCGGGAGGTCGGCGGCCGAGCGACAACCACCGAGCTCGGTCTTCCAACCGGGCAAGGTGACGTATCGAGGCACGACCCGGGCCAGATCCGAACTCAGGTCGGGGTAACCGTGCACCTCCGCACCGTCGATGGTGTAGCCGGTGCACACCCGAACCTCGTCGAAGGTGTCGAGCACGTCGAGCTTGGTGAGCGCCAACTCGGTGAGTGAGTTCACGCGGGCGGCGTGGCGCAACATGACGCAGTCGACCCAGCCCGTACGACGCCGCCGACCGGTGACGGTGCCGAACTCCCGACCGATGTCGACGAGTTTCTCGCCCAACTCGTCGGTCAGTTCGGTGGGGAACGGTCCCGAGCCGACACGGGTGGTGTACGCCTTGGTGATGCCGATGATGCGGTCGAGCAGACGGGGTCCGAGGCCGCTGCCCACGCTCGCTCCACCCGCGGTGGGATTCGACGAGGTGACGTAGGGATACGTGCCGTGGTCGAGGTCGAGGAAGGTCGCCTGGGCTCCCTCCAACAACACCCGACATCCGGACTCGACGGCATCGTGCAGGAGCCCGATGGTGTCGGCGACGTGGGGGCGCAGTCGCTCCGCCAGCGACGCGTATCGCGCGACGATCTCGTCGACGTCGAGGGCGTCCCCACCCAGCGAGGTGATGCGCACGTTGGCGGCGTCACCGGCCACGCGCACCAGGTTCGCGAACGCCGAGGCGTCGAGCGACTGGCCCACCCGCACGCCGGTGCGGTTCGCCTTGTCTGCGTAGGCCGGGCCGATGCCCTTCAACGTGGTTCCGATCTTGTTGTCGCCCAGGCTTCCCTCGCTGAGTGCGTCGAGGGTCTGGTGCCACGGGAAGATGAGATGGGCCTGACTCGACACCTTCAACCGCGCGCACGACACCCCGCGGGCCTCGAGGCGGTCGATCTCGGAGAACAGCGTGGGAAGGTCGACGACGACTCCGTTGCCGATCACCGGCGTCACGTGCTCGTACAGAACTCCGGACGGGATGAGCTGCAGTGCGTACTTCTCGGAACCGACCACCACCGTGTGTCCGGCGTTGTGACCACCTTGATAGCGGGCGACGACGTCGTTCTCACGCGCGAGCAAGTCGATGACCTTGGCTTTACCTTCGTCACCCCATTGGGCACCGACGACGACGGTCACGGACATGGCAACGCTCCTAACACGAGGGGAACGTGACGAAACCCTACCCGTTGAAGCGTCGTTCCGGTTCCGTGAATTGACCGGCTGTTCAGGTTCGAGTCACGGCGGGGACACATGCTCGCAATGGCACCAACGGACACTGTCGGTTGTCAGACCAACTTCTTCACCGAGGAATGTCTGTCCCAAACCAGCGTGAGCAGAAAAGCCAGCGTGAGCAGAAAAGGATGAACATGAGAATTTCCCCCCGTCGAAGCCGAGCGCTTCTCGGACTGACATTGGTTGCCGGCCTGGCCTTCAACGCCTGCGGTGGAGATGACTCCCCGTCGAGCGAGTCCAGTGAGGCACCGGCCACCACCGAAGCGTCGACCGACGCCACCACCGAACCGGCCGGGGACGACCCTTTGGCGGCCCTGTACGAGGAGTGCCTCGCCGAGGGTGGCCAGGTCAACCTCATCGCCCTGCCCGATGAATGGGCCAACTACAAGGGAATTCTCGCCGCTTTCGGCGAGAAGTACCCCGACGTGAAGTACCCGGTGGCGAATCCCGATGCTTCCTCGAAGGAGGAGATGGAAGCGGTCGAGACCCTGGCCGGACAGGCTGACATGCCCGACAACGTCGACGTCAGCCCGGCCATCGCCCAGGAAATGGTCGACAAGGGACTGTTCGAGCCGTACGTGCTCACCACCGACGCCGAGATCCCGGCCGGTCTGAAGGATGCCGACAACAACTGGACGGCCGCCTACTACGGAATCATGGCCATCACCACCAACACCAAGATCGTGCCGACCGCTCCCACGACCTTCGCCGATCTTCTGAAGCCCGAGTACAAGGGTTTGGTGGCTCTGAACGGTGATCCCCGTGAAGCAGGAGCGGCGTTCGCGGCCGTGATGGCTGCCTCGCTCGCCAACGGAGGTTCGGCGGACGACATCATGCCGGGTATCGAGTTCTTCGCCGAGTTGAAGGCGGCGGGCAACCTCGGTAGCACCGACGTCACCAAGGAGACCGTGTTGTCCGGTGAGACCCCCATTGCCATCGACTGGAGCTACAACGTTCCCGGCTTGGCCGCCGAGCTCGAGGCCGCGGGAATCACCTACGAGACCAACTTCCCGAGTGACGGCATCTACGGAGGCTTCTACGGTCAGGGCGTCATCAAGGACTCTCCGCACCAGGCCTGCTCCAAGCTGTGGATGGAGCACATCTTCAGTGACGAGGGTGCGCTCGGCTACCTCGAAGGTGGTGCCGTGCCGGCCCGCATCGAGGCATTGACCGAAGCCGGACTCGTGACCGACGAGGTCAAGAAGAACCTGCCCCCCGACGAGCTGCTGTCGCAGATCAACTTCCTCACGCCCGCTCAGATCGCTTCCGCCAAGGAAGTTCTCGCCGCGAACTGGGGACCGATGGTCGCCGACGCCTGACGTGGCATTGATCTTCACCAATCCCCCGGGTGAAGGAGGGGCCGCCGCGCAACCGGCGGGGCCGGTCCCGGCCCCCACATGCGGGGGGGGGGGGGGCGTTCTGGCCGGCCTCGGCG
>JBJTFY010000159.1:0-14776 GCA_046093625.1 Actinomycetota bacterium | reverse complement strand
GTTGCGGATGGGGCTCGAACGACGCTGGTCCGACCCGAACCCAGTCGCCCTCGGGGTTCATCTCGAAAGCCGGGGCCTGCGGATCGAGCAGAACGCCGAGGGTGTGGTCGAGCCAGTCCTGGTGCCGAGGATGGGTGAGGGGGGTCAGTACCTCGACGCGTCGGTCGAGGTTGCGCCCCATGAGGTCGGCCGAACCGATGAGGTGCAGGGGTTCGTTCGCCCCCTGTCCGTTGGCGAAACGGAAGATGCGGGAGTGCTCGAGATAGCGACCGAGCACCGATCGCACCCGGATGTTGTCGCTCAGCCCCGGCACCCCCGCGCGCAGACAACAGATGCCCCGCACCACCAGATCGACGCGGGTGCCGGCGCTCGACGCCGCGTAGAGGTGCTCGATCATCTCGGTGTCGGCCAGCGAGTTCACCTTGATCGTTATGTGTCCGGCCGATCCGAACGACGCCTCACGGTCGATCAGGTCGATGAGACCCGAACGCAGGTGATCGGGCGCCACCAGAAGGCGCCGGTACCCGATGTTGCGGCTGTACCCGGTGAGGTGGTTGAACAGCTGCGCCGCGTCCGCCGTGACCTCGGGCTCGCACGTGATGTAGCCGAGATCCTCGTACAGGCGAGCCGTGCGCGAGTTGTAGTTGCCCGTTCCCAGGTGCACGTACCGACGCAAGCCGTCGGCGTCCTCGCGCACCACCAACACGCACTTCGCGTGGGTTTTCAATCCCACCACGCCGTAGACCACGTGCACGCCGGCCCGTTCGAACGCCTTGGCCCACGTCACGTTGGTGGCCTCGTCGAACCGGGCCTTCAGTTCCACGAGCACCGCGACCTGCACCCCGCGTTCGGCGGCGCGAATGAGGTGACGAGCGATCGGACTGTCGCCGCTGGTGCGGTACAAGGTCATCTTGATGCTCTGCACCCGCGGATCGTCGGCGGCCTGCGAAAGGAACTCTTCCACCGAACTGGCGAAACTCTCGTAGGGATGGTGGACGAGCAATGCGCGCTCGCGCACCACCGCGAAGATCGATCGGTCGGCCTCCTCGGCCGCGGCCAAGCGCCCCGCGGTCACGGGTTGCCAGGGATCGTCCTTCAGGTCGGCGCGGTCGATCGAGTGAACCTGCATCAAACAGGTGAGGTCGATCAGACCTTCCACGTCGATCACGTCGCGTTCGCTCAGATCGTGCTCCTCGACGAGCAGACGACGCATCTCGGGGTCGGCCGAACAATCGATCTCGAGCCGCACCGCACGACCGAATCGTCGGCGTCGCAATTCGAGTTCGACCGCCTGCAACAGGTCGTCGGCCTCCTCGTCCTCCAGAGTGAGGTCGGCGTTGCGCGTGATCCGGAACGTCGTGGCGCGGCTCACCGACATTCCCGGAAAGAGCGTCGGCAGTTGGGCGATGATCACCTGTTCGACGGGTATGAAGCGTGTCGTGCCCGGGATCTCGTACAGACGGGGGAACAACGTGGGCACCTTCACGCGCGCGAAACGCTCCTCGCCGCTGACCTCGTCGCGGATCATGGCCGCGATGCTGAAAGCGAGGTTCGACACGTACGGGAACGGATGGGCCGGGTCGACGGCGAGCGGGGTCAGCACCGGGAACACGCGCTCTTCGTAGAAGCGTTCGCACTGTCCTCGCTCCTCCGGTGAGAGGTCGTCCCATCGACACAGTTCGATTCCGTGGCGCGCCAGTTGAGGCCACAGGACGTCGATGGCCAGCCGCTGCTGACGCACGCACAGGTCGCGCACCCTTTCGAGGGCCAGTTTCAACTGTCGGGCCGGTGTGATGCCGTCGGGTAGCAACGCGGTGATCCCGGCCGCTTCCTGATCGGTCATCGCGGCCACGCGCACCTGGAAGAACTCGTCGAGGTTCGACGAGAAGATCGAGCAGAACTTCACCCGTTCGAGCAAGGGGATGCCGGGCTCGGTGGCCATGCGCAACACGCGTTCGTTGAAGTCGAGCCAACTCAACTCGCGGTTGATGATGTTGCGCGGCAGGCCGCTCGGGGTGGCGTCGCTCACAGTGCGAACAGTAGATAGGTCGTGACCGGGAGAATGTTGGTCATTCACCGAGAATTCACCGCCCACGCCCCGACGCCGAGGGGCGATCCGATCAACGACCGGCGGGTGACTCGATCAAGGACTCGTCGAAGCCGAGGTCCCATTCGACCGAGATGC
Organism: Actinomycetota bacterium; assembly: GCA_046093625.1. Lineage (GTDB taxonomy): Bacteria > Actinomycetota > Acidimicrobiia > Acidimicrobiales > Ilumatobacteraceae > Casp-actino8. The sequence continues at coordinate 12,591 of JBJTFY010000159.1, read as the reverse complement.
GCTCGCGTTCGCCGTCACGCATGATCCGCTCGCGATTGCGCTTGAACTGGGGTCGGTGTAGGGCAGCAGCACCAGGCGGGCCATGGCGCGGGTCCGGAACTCGTCGATCAGGGTGCGGTCGCCGAAGTCGCCGACCACGTCCCAATGCGGGGCGACGGGTCCGAGAAAGACGATGCGGACGTGGGCGCGGGCGGGCTCGGTGCTCTGGGTGTCCGACATGGCGGCTCCGTGATTCTGTGCGGTGTGGGTGGTCGAGGTGCTGGTCAGAGGTTATTTCCGAATTCTTACGAAGCGGCCGGAGCCGTCGCATCGGGACAAAACCGCTGGTCAGCCCAACCCTACCGCCGATTCGCGCGTGTCAGACCCGTGAGAGCGCCCCGACCCGACGACGACCCGACTAGAGCCGCTCACCACACCGTGCTTGACTGGCAGTGGCTGGAACCACGTCCCCGTCTCCGTCGTCTCACCATCGACGACGGCGCCGGGTACCGGTACCGGCTTCTCAGCGGGCGAAGCGGGCGGAAACCAACTTCGCACAAGGAGATCACAACATGAACGACGAGACCACCGAATCGTGGATGGCCCAGGGCGCCTGTCGGGCGTACCCGCCGAACACCTTCTTCCCCAGCGACGGCGTGGGGGTCGACCGAGCGCGCAAGATCTGCGCCACCTGTTCGGTCACGGCTGAATGCCTCGAGTACGCCCTCGAGAACCACATCGACCACGGTGTGTGGGGCGGGTGCAGCGAGCGCGAGCGGCGACGCATCGGCAAGCGGCGACGCCTGTCGTTGACCATCGCCAAGTGACCGCACTCCGGCGGCCGAACGTCACTCCGCGGCGGAGTCGTCGTCCTTGGCGCCCTCGGAGAGTCCCTTCTTGAACTCTTTCTGGGCCTGGCCCAGGTTGCGGGCGAGCTTCGGAATGCGCGAACCACCGAAGAGCACGACAACGACGACGAGGACGACGAGGACCTCGGGACCATCGAAAAAGCCAGCGATCATGGCCTCAGGGTAGCACCATCACCCGTATGGCGGTCGGTCGCGTACGACGGGCACCGGGCTGTCGATCAGAATCCGCCCGTCGGCGTGGGCCTCGACGGTGACCCACCCGTGCGGAGTGGGAACCGTGGCCCGCGCCCACGCGAGATCGCCCAGCGCCGGAGCCACCCGCACCACGGCGTAGCCGGGCTCGGCGGGGGTGACACCCACGACGTGTCGCACGAGGTCGCTCGTCGGCGTCGACGACCATCCATGACACCGCGTGCCGCCGACCCAGCACTCGGGCCAGGTGGTCTCGCCGGCGTCGACGAACACCTGCCACATACGACACGACTCCACCACGAGGTCCGCCCGACCGGCGGCCACCATCGCCTCGTGCACCACGTACTGGAAGAACGGTTCGGCTTCGACCATCTGCGTCTCGACGTCCCATGGTGGATCGGCCGGGAAGCCGTTCATCAGGTACACGAAACCCTGCCGGTCGCCGTCGACCGTGAGTCGATCCATCACGAACGAGTGACGCACGAGTCGCGAGCGATCGGTGATGTTCGCGATCACCCGTGCGACGCGATCGGACGGAACCAGCCTCGCGACGACGGCCATCGCGCCGGGATGCTGGGCGGCCTCGCGACGACGCACACCGTCGACGATGTGATCGACGTAAACGCCCCGATCCTCGTCCCAGAAGATCTCGAATGCGTCGCGCACCCGCGCGTGAAGGTTGCGGGCCCATGCCGCGCTGCCGGAGTTGCCGAGCCATTCGCTCAACTCGGCGAACTCGTCGAGACCACGCGCCCACAGCGCGTTGGTGAGCGACGAGCAACCGTTCATGTACACGCTCGCCCAGTCGCTCAACGCCCAGCCGGTGACGTCGTGCAGAAGTTGGTCGTCTCCGAGAAACGGCTCGAACCAACGCAACACCCGCTCGGCGATGGGCAGTAGTCGGGCGACCAGGTCGCGGTCGCCGGTGTGGCGTTGGATGTTCAGTACCGAGTGGATCCAGTGCAACGCCCAGTCGGGCAGGTACATCTGGTCGTCCGTGGCGAAGTCGGATGCGGCCGCCATCGCCAGCATTCCGTCGGGACGCACGTGGGTGGCCAACTGCGGATGCCAGACCGGCATCGACCAATCGGGATTCGACACGAAGTCGACCATCTGGTGCACCACGGAGTCGCCGGTCCATGCCCGTTGCTCGCGTGTCGGACAGTCGACGTACGCATCGAGGGCGCACAGGTCGACGGTGCGCAGTCCGATCGCGTGGATCACGTTCAACTTCTCGTCGGAGCACTCGAACGTCGCACCCGCGGGCCGCGGTCGATGGCGGTCGGTGACCGACAATTCGACGACGGCATCGACCGAACCACGAATCGACGCCATCAGGTAGCGGGTGCCGATGGTGTCGAGGGTCGTGAAGGAGTCCGCTGCACCGCGACACACGTAACGGAAGCCCGAGTGCTGTCCGAGCGTCACCAGTCGCCCCGTCGCGTCGACGTGCTCGGCCGCGGCGACGTCGACGACCGTTCCGGCCGCGGCACCGGACACCCGAACGGTCACCGAACCGGCGACGATGCGCCCGAGATCGAACAACCGCATCGACACCCGAACCCCTTCGTCGGTGTCCTGGTCGGCGAGGACCTGACGCACCGGATCCGCATCGTCGGCCGCACCGACCCGCGACCAACGCGTGGCCTCCGTCGCCGTGTGCGTCGCGCCCGCGGGGAACTCCGACCGCACGGGCGGCAACAGCGCACCGAACGGTGAACTGGGCGGCGACGTACGACCGTCGGCACCGGTGTGCAAGGGGGTGATCTCGAACGCCGGACGCCACGACGAATCGTCGAAGTCGGGTGACTCCCAGCCCTCGCAATGGACCCGCGAATCGAAGGATTCCAGGGGCAAACAGGCCACGTCGCCGGGCATCGGCACCGCCGTCCAGGCGGGTCCGTCGATCGTTCGCCACGACCGGTCACTCGTCAGCCATTGCCCTCCCACCAGAGCCTCGAACACCAACGAACCCGCGCCGAGCGAGTAGGTCGGAGGCACCGGCACCCACCACGAGGTCGCCTCGCCGAAGTGTCGCGCGACGATCGACACGGTGTTGCGACCGCGCCGCAGGTACGGCGCCAGGTCGACGAAGTCGTAGTGCGCGCTGCGCGGCTCGCTGCGCACCGGCCCGCGCGCCACCTCCGAGCCGTTCACCTTCAGCACGTACCGCCCGTCCACCCACACGCGCGCCGGAGCCCACGACGGAATTTCCGCGACGTCGAGGTCGCGTCGGAAGAGAACGATCCGATCGCGCGGATCGGCCAGCGCGGTGCGCGTGGAGGTACGCATCGTGATCTTGGGTCGTCCGTTCCAGATCCATCTCGCCCGCCATTCGTTGCCGAAGGGAGTGGGATGCTCACGAGGCGTGCGGAACACGGCCGACATGGGGCGAACCTACCACCGGCTGTGTCAGAGTTGAACGGTGATCGAGTGCGTGATGAACGTGAGCGAGGGACGCGATCTCGCGGTGTTGCGCGAACTCGACGCGGCGGGTGCGTCCGACTTGCTCGACCGACACACCGACCTCGATCACCACCGATCGGTGTTCACGCTGATCGGTGAGTCGGCTCCCCGTCGACTCGCTGGTGCGACCATCACCCGATTGACGATCGACGGACACGACGGAGTCCACCCGCGACTCGGGGTCGTCGACGTGGTGCCGTTCGTTCCGCTCGCGGGGTCGACGATGACCGAGGCGCTGCGCGCTCGCGACGCGTTCGCGCGTTGGCTCGTCGAGGAACACGGTGTGCCGTGTTTCCTCTACGGACCGGAACGGTCACTCCCGGAGGTACGCCGTAACGCGTGGCGGACGCTCGCTCCGGACCTCGGGCCGTCGACGCCGCACCGCACCGCCGGGGCCGCCTGCGTCGGCGCTCGCGACCAACTGGTCGCCTACAACTGCTGGCTCGACACCGGTGCGGTCATCGACGACGCCCGTCGCATCGCCCGTGCCGTCCGCGGTGCCGAGGTGCGCGCGCTCGGTCTCGCGGTCGGGAACCGCGTGCAAGTGAGCATGAACCTCGTCGCACCGTTGCGCGTGGGTCCGCTCGAGGCGGAACGACGGGTGTCGGTGTTGGCCGGAAAACTCGGACGCACGATCGAACACAACGAACTCGTCGGGTTGGTGAGTCGCGCGGTGCTCGCGCGGATCCCCCGTCGTGAATGGTCCCGGCTCGACGTGAACGACGATCGAACGATCGAGGGTCGACTGGAGTCGCGCGGTTGATCAGGCGGTGACGGTGCGGCGCGAGGCCTGGGCGCGTTGGCGGCGCAGGCGACGGCGCTCGCGCTCGGACAGTCCACCCCATATGCCGAACTTCTCGCCGTTCACGAGGGCGTACTCGAGGCAGTCCATACGGACCACACAGCCCCGGCAGACTTCCTTGGCCTCACGGGTGGAGGCGCCACGCTCAGGGAAGAACAAATCCGGGTCCACCCCCAGGCAGTTGGCCTGATCCTGCCAGTTCGCGTCGTTCGTCAATTCGTCCATGGGGCTGCCTCGCCGTCCCGGCCCGCGGGCCGTCTGGGATGTTCGGGTCCGCCCTGAGGCCGGGCCCGAAACACCCGTGTAACTACATGGCTGTCATTCTCACTCACGAAACCCCTGCTGCGCAAGACGGATTTTCACGAAAGTCCTGCGAGCGGGCATCGCGCCACCCGTCGACGCCTCCGAACAACTCAGTCGATTCGCAGATACGGGTTCCACGGCGCCGACCCGGCGCGCAGATCGCGCCGAGCCTCACCGGGTCGGATTCCCTGATGTCCGCGCTCCAACGCCCGAAAGGTCGCCGCCCGATTATTGTCGTACACCGCTTGGTCCGACGCGGCCGCCGGATCGACCCACACCGCTGTGATCAGGACGAATGGCACCGTGTCGCCCTCTTCCGGGAAACGTCGATCCATGTACTCGGTGACCCCGTGAGCCACGCCGGCCTGGGCCGCACCCCAAGTCAACTCGCCGTGGCGACCGTTCGCAATGGCCGCCTTGTTGACGAACAACGTCGCCGGGGCCACCGGCACGTCGGGTTTCCACACCACGAGAAACGGCACGTGACCCGCGGTCGGGGTGGCCAAAGCGGTGGCGAAAGCCGTGCCCACGGGCCCGTCGCGATGTCCGAAAACGGTGTTGATGTGGGCCGCGTCGGCACCTTCGCCGACGAAGGACTCCCCCACTTCGACGACGGGGCTCACGAGATCTCCCCCGACGACTCGGGAAGCCGTCCGTAACGCGACAACTTCAGCGTCGCCGACGAGTCGGTGCCGGGCTTGGTGTCGTAGGCGAGCAGCGCGACGTATCGCGGACGGGGACCGCGGATCTCGGTCACCCGGTGCATGCTCCAGCGACCGTTGAAGAGCATCAGGGTTCCGGGGGTCATGGGCTCGGTGCGCACGCTTCCCCCGCCGTCGAGCACCTCGCCGACACCGTCGTAGTTCTCGTCGTCCTGTCCGCGAATCTGTTGGGCGTTCTCGAAATCGCCGCCCACGGTCGACGACTGGATGGCGATCGACACCACGAAGTCGGTCATGTCGAAGTGCCAGCCGAGGCGATCCCCTTCGCGCATGATCGCGAGGTTGAGCGCACCGAAGGGATCGGCATAGCGATGCAGCACCTCGAGACCGAGGCATCGCCGCACGAAGTCGAGCAGCGCATCCGATTCGTACAGCCGCCGAAGAGCGCTGTGGGATGGGAAAAGGTCGTAGGCCACCACCTCGACCGAACTGGCCGAGATCGTCCGTCGGGGATGTCCCGGGGCGAACGAGTCGTCGATGGGTGCGAGGTACGGCGAGGCCGTCGTCGACGAGCGATGAGCCATCGGAGCCAGGTGGTCGCTCTCGGCGACCAGTGCCGTGACCGCCTCCGGGGTCAGGAAGCCCGGCAGCACGCAAACACCCTCGCGCACCAGCCGTCGATGGCAGTCGGCGGCCAGAGCGTCGTCGGCCAGGTCGTAGCGACCGACGTCGATGAGGCTGTCCACGAGCACCCGATCAGCGTAACGGTCTCGCCTACGCTCGGATCATGCCCATCCATTTGCGCGCCGACGCCGGCGACTACGCACCCGCGGTGCTGTGCCCCGGTGACCCGCGCCGTGCGACCTACATCGCCAACACCTTCTTCGACCCGGGTTTTCGCACCGTCAACGAAGAGCGCGGCATGTTGGGGTACACGGGCACCTACAAGGGCCGCCCCATCAGCGTGCAAACCACCGGCATGGGTGCGCCCAGTGCCGGCATCGTCTTCGAGGAGTTGGCGATGCTCGGGGCGCAACGATTGGTCCGGGTCGGAACCTGCGGCGGTCTGCAGCGTCACTTGCGCATGGCCGACACGGTCATCGCCATCGCCGCGTCACCCGACGACCGCACCCCGACGCGTTACGCCGGCATGGAGGGTTTCGCGCCGTCGGCCACGTACGCGCTCGTCGAACGGGCGGCCACCATGAGCAAGGCCGTGAGCGATCGGGTCTTCGTCGGCTCGATCGTGACGAGCGGACTCTTCTACGACCCGGATCCGCACACGTTCGGCAAGTGGCGTGATCTCGGCCACCTCGGCGTCGAAATGGAGGCCGCCATGATGTACACCGTGGCCGCGGTGAAAGGCATCGAGGCCCTGGCGATGATGACCGTGAGTGACGTCATCGACGCCGAGGCCGGAAACGTCGAACGCATCAGCGACGAAGAGTTGAAGCGGGGCGTCGATCAGATGATGCGCATCGCCTGCGACGTGGCCGTCTCCTGACGCGCGGGTCGCGTCAGATCAAACCGAGGTCGCGCACGGCCTGACGCTCGTCGGCCCGTTCGGCGTTCGACGCGTCGCTCTTGGCGCGGCTGAAGTCGTCGATGTCGAGACCCTGCACGATCTCGTACTTGCCGTCCTTGCACACACACGGGAACGACGAGATCAGGCCCTCCGGAACGCCGTAGCTTCCATCGCTCGGGATGGCCATGCTCACCCAGTCGCCGGGGGCCGTGCCGAGGTGCCACGAGCGGACGTGATCGACCGCCGCATTGGCGGCCGAGGCCGCCGACGAGAGCCCGCGGGCCTCGATGATGGCCGCTCCGCGCTTGGCGACGGTGGGGATGAACGTGCCCTCGACCCACGCGTGGTCGTTCACGGCCTGGTAGGCGTTCTTGCCGCCGACCTCGCAGTGGAAGAGGTCGGGGTACTGGGTCGCACTGTGGTTGCCCCAGATCGTCATCTTCTTGACGGCCGACACCGGCTGTCCGAGCTTCTGGGCGATCTGCGTGACGGCGCGGTTGTGATCGAGACGCGTCATGGCGGTGAAGCGACCGGCATCGAGACCCTTGGCGTTCTGTTGGGCGATGAGGGCGTTGGTGTTGGCCGGGTTACCCACGACGAGAACCTTCACGTCCTTCTTGGCCCCGCGCGCCAGCGCCTCGCCCTGCGGCTTGAAGATGCCGCCGTTGGCGCTCAACAGGTCGCCACGCTCCATGCCGGCCTTGCGTGGCATCGCGCCGACCAGCAAGGCGACGTCGACATCGCCGAAGGCGACGTTGGCGTCGTCGGTGCACACGACTCCGGCCAGAAGCGGGAACGCACAGTCGTCGAGTTCCATCTTGACGCCTTCGAGGGCTTTGAGGGCCGGGGTGATCTCGAGGAGTTGCAGGATCACCGGTGTGTCGGGTCCGAGCATCGCACCACTGGCGATGCGGAAGAGGAGGCTGTAACCGATCTGACCGGCGGCACCGGTCACTGCGACGCGTACGGGGGAAGTCATGCCCCACAGGCTAGGTCAAATCACCAATCGGCCGGCAGTTCGCGGCCCATCGCCTTCCAGATTTCCTCGGCGTAGAACCGCATCCCGTCACGGTCGAGGTGGATGCGGTCGGCCGTGAAGCACTCCCCGACGCAGAGTTCGGACACCAGTTGCCAGTCGAGCACGATGACGTTGGGGTGCGTCTCGGACAACGCCCGGATGCGGGCGTTGTTCTGGGCGGTCCAGTCACGATTCGCCGTGAGGGTGAGGATGATCACCTTGGGGATCTGGTCGGTCGCGTCCATCAAGAGGTCGAAGGTCTCCTGACTCACCGGTCCGTTCGTTCCGAGGTGCACCACGGCCACGTCGATCGTGACCCCCAAGTCCTCGAGTTGCTTGAAGATCTCGGCACCCATGCGAGCCTGCCGGTCCTGCTGGGCGTCGACCACGATGCCGAGATCGGCCAACACCGGCGCGGCCCCCTTCATGACCGAGTCGCCGATGGCGAACACGTCGTAGTGCGGTGGTGCCGCGGTGGTGGCCGGTGTGGGACTCGTGACGTCGGTCGGCGAGGTGGTCGACGTGAGTTCGCCGAGCACGTCGGTCACCGAGCCCGCGCCCTCGTCGAGGCTGGCCTGCACCTCGTTCTGCTTCAGATCGGCAGTAACGAGACTCACGCCGGCCACCACCGGCAACGCCAGTGACGCCGCGACGATGATCCCGAAGCCACTGCGACGACGCAGCTCACCGGGTCCCCGACGCAGCAACGCACCCATCGATTCGCGCAGACGGCGCTCGCGGATCGGAAGTTCCACGTATCGGTACGAGATCTCGGTGATGACGGCGGTGACGATCATCGCGGCCACGAACTCGTGGAGCTTCAAGGCGATACCGGTCTCGTGTCGCAAGCACTGGAACACGGGCCAATGGAACAGATACAAGCCGTACGAACGTTCACCGATGACGCGCAACACCGGGTTTCCCAACACCCGCCCGGCGAACGCCCTCTTGTGGGCCACCGCCGCGATCGCCATCGTCGTTCCGACACCGACCAGGAAGAGACCACCGCGGAAGAGCCACGGATCGGCGTGCAGTCCGTCCTCGCCGACGAGTCGGACGATGTGCACCTTCCAGGCGAGCAGGCCGACGATGCCCAGACCCACGATCGCTACGGGGTCGAGCATCGGACCCTTGTGCTTCATCGGACCGCGCAACAACGCGTACGGACGCCACACGAGGGCCAGTGCGGCCCCGAGCAGAAGGCCCATCGCGCGGGTGGGAGTCGAAAGGTAGAGCGCGTCGACTCGACTCACGCAGCGACCGGCGACCTCCCAGTACGCGCCGGGCGTCGAGACGCAGTCCTGGCCGATACGCGACGACGGCATGAGGGCGGCCATCGCCACCCCGATCGCGGCCGCCACGCCGACGAACCACATCGCGACCCGGGGCAGACGGTCGTGCCCCCGACGCAACACGAACAACATCACGAGGGGCCACAACACGTAGAACTGCTCCTCGACGGCGAGCGACCACAGGTGGCGCAACGGTGCGAAGTCGTTCACCGCCGTGTACCCGGCGCCGGTCCACACTTGGAACCAGTTCGAGCCGTACACCACCCCCGCGACGACGTCGCCGCGCAGTTTGCCCAACGCGTCGCGCTCGAAGAACGTGGTCCAGAACACGAGCAGCACGAGCATCGTGAACAACGCCGGTAGGAGTCGGCGAGCGCGTCGCACCCAGAACTGTCGCAATTCGATCGCACCGGTGCGCTCGGACTCGGCGACGAGCAACAACGTGATCAGGTAGCCGCTGATGACGAAGAACACCTCGACCCCGAGATAGCCGCCCGGCAACCACGACGAATTGGCGTGGTAGACGATCACCGCTATGACGGCGAGCGCGCGCAGACCGTCGAGCCCCGGTAGATACGGCACGCGGCTGATCTGAGTCGAGCGGGTGATCTCCCCCGTGTGAGCCATCAGGCCCCTCGGCCCGAGGGGCCCTTCGGCAGGCCCAGATTGGCGTGGATCTCGAGCGTCGCCGTGCTGCGGTTCATCGTGTAGAAGTGCAGACCGGGGGCGCCCGCATCGAGCAGATCCCGACACAGTTCGGTGGCGGCCTCCACGCCGACGCGACGGACGTCGTCGGGGTCGTCCACCTTGTCGAGCCGGTCGACCAGCCACTGCGGCATGGCCGCACCGGACATTTCGGCCATGCGCACGATCTGCTTCTTGTTGGTGACCGGCATGATGCCCGGCAACACCGGCTTGTGCACACCGAGGTCGGCCAATTCGTTCAACATGCGCACGTACACCTCGACCTCGAAGAAGAACTGGGTGATGGCGAAGTCGGACCGTCCCAACTTGGCGGCCAGGTGTCGTCGATCACTCGAACGGTCCGGCGAACGCGGGTGCACCTCGGGGTGCGCCGCCACGCCGACCGAGAATCGTCCGTCGGCCAGAACGTCGTCCAGCAGATCGGAGGCGTAGGTGTAGTCGCTCGGCGTCGGTTCTGCGTCGACCGGCACGTCACCGCCGAGGGCGAGGATGTTCTCGACCCCGTCGTCGGCGTACGCGCCGAGAATGTCGCTGATCTCGGAGCGCACGTGCCCTTGACAGGTGAGATGCGCCATCGGGGTCAGGGTCGTTTCCTTGCGCATCCACGACACCACGGCGTGGGTGCGCTGGCGGGTGCTTCCCCCGGCGCCGTACGTCACGCTGACGAAACTCGGTGCCAACTGCTCGAGTTCGCCGATGGCGCGACCCAGCGAAAGTTGAGCCGCGTCGGTCTTGGGCGGGAAGAACTCGAAGGAGAAGGTGGGCCCGGCGGCGAGGAGTTCGGAGATGCGGGCCACACGGTGAGTCTACGACCCGTTTCGTGGCGCGGTCAGTGCTTGAAGTGGCGCTCGCCGGTGAACACCATGGCGATGCCGCGCTCGTTGGCGGCCGCGATCACCTCATCGTCACGCACACTTCCACCGGGTTGAACGACCACCGCGATACCGGCATCAGCCGCGGCATCCAAACCGTCACGGAAGGGAAAGAACGCGTCGCTGGCACACACCCCGCCCGCGGCCCGACCCGCGGCCCGCGTAGCCGCGATGCGCGCCGAGTCCAGTCGATTCTGCTGACCCGCCCCGATGCCCAACGCCCGGCGGTCCTTGGCGAACACGATGGCGTTGGAGCTGACCCCGGCGCACACCATCCACGCGAACTCGACGTCGACCCACTGCGATTCCGTCGGTGCGACGTCGGTAACCACCTTCCACCGCGACCGATCGAGGCCGACCTCGTCGGCGTTCTGCACGAGGAACCCGCCGTCGATGGTGCGCACGTCGAAACGACGCGGTGACGGAGCCGGGGCGGACAGCACCCGCAGGTTCTTCTTCGCGGTGAGTATCTCGAGGGCGGCGGCGTCGTAGGACGGAGCGACGACGACCTCGGTGAACACCGCGGCCAGGGCCGTGGCCGCGGCCGCGTCGACCGTGCGGTTCATGGCCACGATTCCCCCGAACGCACTGACGGGGTCGCAATCATTGGCCGCGCGGTACGCCTCGTCGACATGACCCGCCACCGCGACCCCGCACGGGTTCGCGTGCTTCACGATCACGCAGGCCGCTTCGGGGAACTGGTTCACCATGCGCCAGGCCGCTTCGGTGTCGTACAGGTTGAGGTAACTCAGTTCCTTGCCACCGTGCTGAACGGCTGCGTCCCACCAACTGGTCTCGCCGACCGTGCGATAGCGGGCGCCCGACTGGTGGGGGTTCTCGCCGTAGCGAAGGTCCTGCACCCGTTCGGCACCGATGAAGAGGTGCGCCGGGAGAGTCGACGACGAACCCGACGCCATCCAGTCGGCGATCGCGATGTCATAGGCGGCGATCTCACGAAACGCGACGGTGGCCAGGTCGCGACGCGTCGTCGACGAGACCTGACCGGTCGTGCGAATCTCGTCGAGGACCCGCGCGTAGTCGTCGGGACGCACCACCACGGCCACGTGCGCATGGTTCTTGGCCGCGCCTCGCACCAACGTGGGACCCCCGATGTCGATCAGATCGATACTCGGATCGTCCGAGAACGGGTACAGGTTGACGACCACCATCGAAATGGGGTCGATGCCATGGCGGGCTAAATCGGCCCGGTGGGTCTCGTCGTCGAGGTCGGCCAGGATCCCGGCGTGCACCTTGGGGTGCAGCGTGACCACCCGATGGCCGAGCATGGCCTCGAACCCGGTCAGATCGGCCACGTCGACGACCGGTAGTCCCGCCTCGGCGAGGGCGGCCGCCGTGCCGCCACTCGACACGACGTCCCATCCGGACTCGACCAGGGCGCGCGCCAGATCCACCACCCCGGATTTGTCGTAGACGCTGATCAGGGCGGTGGGCACGCTGTGACGATACCCAGAGACACTCCTGACGGGAATCGTCCATTCGGGGGTGACGATGTCGGTACTGTCGTCTTGACGCGACACGGGTCGCGCCACGGAGGGATGACATGGACTTTTCGAAATTCAAGACGTCGGACTGGCTGAAGGTGGGCGGAGCGATCGGCTTTCTGATCTTCGGCTTCCTCAACTGGCTGAGCGTCGACTACGGCGCGGACTTCGGTGGTGCGAGCGAGTCCGGTGCCAAGGTGTTCGACTTCTTCTTCACGGGAACCATCCCGTGGATCCTCGTGCTGGCCACCGGCATTATCACGTTGTTGCAGTTGACCGGCACGATGAAGGGGGGCAAGGCCAACTGGCCGATGCTCATGTTGCTCGCCAACGGTGTCGCTGCTCTGCTCATCTTGATCCGTCTGGTCTTCAACCCGCTCGACGGCAAGGACGCTCTCGAAGCC
>JBJTFY010000158.1:0-3617 GCA_046093625.1 Actinomycetota bacterium | reverse complement strand
ACCGAGCACCGAGCGCACGTGGTGCGAGGCCTTCTCGAAGGCGAACTCGAGGATGCGCCGCTGCGGACGGATGCCGCCATCCACCAGCTGGGCCTCGATCGTGGCCAATCGTCCGAGACTCTGTCGCAGCGGTGCCGCGGCCACGAACCAACCGAAACCCTGCCGCGCGTCGACGAGCCCCTCATCGCGCAGGGTCTCGAGGGCCCGACGCACCGTCACGCGACTGGCCGCGAATTCGGCCCCGAGATCGTTCTCCGACGGCAACAACTGCCCGGCCGCGTAGACCGCCTCGTTCACCCGACGGCGCAGCTCGTCGGCGATGGTCCGGTACCTGATCTCGCGCACACTTGTATTATACTTGTCTCATGAGCACCGTTTCCGCCGGAACCCCCATCGAACTCGTCAACCGCGTCTACGGAACCCTCCCCGAGCGCGTCGCCATCGGACGTCGGCGTCTCGGCCGACCCCTCACATTGGCCGAGAAGATCCTCGTCAATCACCTGGTGGATCCGGCCACTCAAGAGATGGAACGGGGCGGCAGCTACGCCGACTTCACTCCTGACCGGGTCGCCATGCAGGACGCCACGGCGCAGATGGCCTTGCTGCAGTTCATGACGGCGGGACTCCCCGAGACCGCCGTGCCGTCCACCGTTCACTGCGACCACCTGATCCTCGCCAAGGTGGGGGCCAAGATCGACCTCGGTGTGGCCATCGACGACAACCGCGAGGTGTACGACTTCCTGAAGAGCGTGTCGGCCAAATACGGCATCGGCTTTTGGGGACCCGGCAGCGGCATCATCCACCAGGTCGTGCTCGAGAACTACGCGTTCCCCGGCGGGATGATGATCGGCACCGACAGCCACACCCCCAACGCCGGCGGTCTCGGCATGGTGGCCATCGGTGTCGGAGGCGCCGACGCGGTCGACGTGATGACCGGATTCCCGTTCAACGTGAAGTGGCCCAAGGTGATCGGCGTGAAGCTCACCGGAACCCTCAGCGGATGGTCGGCCCCCAAGGACATCATCCTCGAGGTCGCCCGTGTGCTGACCGTCGAAGGTGGCACCGGTGCGATCGTCGAATACTTCGGGCCCGGCGCCGACAGCATCTCGGCCACCGGTAAGGCCACGGTCTGCAACATGGGCGCCGAGATCGGCGCCACCTGTTCGGTGTTCGCCTACGACGCCAACATGAGCGCGTATCTCGCAGCGACCGGTCGCGCGGCGATCGCGGCGGCCGCCGACGCGGTGGCGGCCGACCTTCGTCCGGATGACGGTGCGCTCTACGACCAGCTGATCGAGATCGACCTCGACCAGCTGAAGCCGCTCATCAACGGACCGCACTCCCCCGACCGCGCCCATCGGGTCGGCACCGCGGTCGGCGCGGCGGCCCGTGAGAACGGGTGGCCGCTCGAGGTCTCGGCCGCCCTCATCGGCTCGTGCACGAACTCGTCGTACGAAGACATCACCCGGGCGGCATCGATCGCACGACAGGCCGTGGCCAAGGGATTGACGGCCAAGTGCGAACTGCTCATCAGCCCGGGGTCCGAGCAGATTCGCGCCACCATCGAGCGCGACGGGTTGCTCGCCGACCTCGAAGCCGTCGGGGCCACCGTGCTCGCCAATGCGTGCGGTCCCTGCATCGGTCAATGGGAGCGCTCCAAAGAGGCGACCGACAAGCCCAACAGCATCGTCAACTCCTTCAATCGCAACTTCCCCAAGCGCGCCGACGGCTCCGCGAACACTTTGTCTTTCGTGACTTCGCCCGACACGGTCATGGCGATCGCCTTGTCCGGTCGCCTCGACTTCGACCCCACGGTCGACACCATCACCGCTCCCGTCGGTTCGTCCGTCAAGCTCGATGCCCCGGTGGGCGCGGTGCTGCCCGAGCGCGGTTACGACAAGGGTTCCAACACCTTCACGGCACCGCCCGCCGACGGCAGCGGCGTGACCGTGGCCGTCAGCCCCACCAGCGACCGACTGCAGTTGCTCGAACCGTTCCCCGCGTGGGACGGCAAGGACTACCTCGGACTGCCGGTCCTGATGAAGGCCCAGGGCAAGTGCACCACCGACCACATCTCGGCGGCCGGCAAGTGGCTCACGTATCGAGGTCACCTCGAGAACATCTCGGGCAACCTGTTCATCGGTGCGGTGAACGCCTTCGACGGCGCAGTCGGCGAGGGCAAGGACGTCACCGACGGCGCGCGGCGCTCGTATCCCGACATCGCCAAGAACTACAGCCACGCCGGCATTCGCTGGTGCGCCATCGGCGACCGCAACTACGGCGAAGGTTCGTCGCGCGAGCACGCGGCGATGGAGCCGCGTTTCCGCGGCGGAGTGGTGATCTTCGCCCGCTCCTTCGCCCGCATCCACGAGACCAACCTCAAGAAGCAAGGTCTCGTGCCGCTGACCTTCGCCAACCCCGACACCTACGAACTCATCGGCGAGGACGACCGCATCAACGTGCTCGACCTTCCGCCGAAGCCCGGCCGCAACGTGCGCTGCCAGATAGTGAAGCCCGACGGCTCGACGGTCGACTTCGAAGGGGTGCACACCTTCTCGCCCGAGCAGGTCGAATGGTTCGAAGCCGGATCGGCCCTCAACATCGTGCGGGCCAAGGTCGCCGGCACCCGCTGATGGACCTGCGCGAGGCGCTCCGGAGCACGGCGGCGATTCGCGAGTTCACCGACGAACCGGTATCCGATCGCATCGTCGCCGACATCCTCGACGACGCGCGATTCGCACCGAGCGGCGGCAACCGTCAACCGTGGTCCGTCGCTCTCGTGAAGGACCCCGACGTTCGCCGTCGGCTCGGTGCGGCGATGCAACCCGTCTGGAACGACTACGTGAGCGCGACCGCCGCGGGCCGCACACCGTTCAACGCGTTCGAACCCCCGCGCGAACCCGGACCCGCTCCCCATGCACCGAACCCCTTGCTCGACGGCATCGAACGGGCCCCGGCGTTGCTGGCCGTGGCCGCCGATCTGCATCGCATCGCGATCATGGACAAAGACCTCGACCGGCCGGCGATGTCGGGAGGCGCCTCGGTGTACCCGTTCTGCTGGAGCGTGTTGCTCGCCGCCCGCGAGCGCGGATTGGGCGGGGTGATCACCACCTTTGCCGCCCGCGTCGAGCCGCTCACCGGCCCCCTGCTCGGTTTGCCCGACGACCACGTGCTCGCCGCAATGATCTTCCTCGGACATCCGCGTCGTCGACCCACGCGTCTGCGTCGCGAACCCGTACGACTCACACTCGACCGCTTCGACGGCCCGGCGATCCCCGACTGAAGGCGTGTCAGTCAGATCCCGGGCGGCGGGTGGCCTCGCTCGCCGGGTCGCCCGAGTAGCCCGACGGATACGAACGGCGCAGTTCGTCCGCGGTGGGGACGCGACGAACCCGCGCCTCATCGGGAAGGAGTGCGGTGATCTCCTTCATGATGCGCTTGGTGTTCGAGTCGGCGGTCTTGCCCCGCAACGTGAAGGGATCGCCCACCCGCACCCGGATCGTCGGCGGGTTCGACACGTTCAACACGTTGGGAAGGCGCGACGAGCGGGGCCACACCAACTCGGTGCCCCACAGGCCGATCGGTACCACCGGCACCTTGCACTGCATCGCACCGTG
>JBJTFY010000157.1:0-3428 GCA_046093625.1 Actinomycetota bacterium | reverse complement strand
CCCTCGATGCCGATGTTCACGATGCCGGCGCGTTCGGCCCACAGTCCCGCCAACCCGGCCAGCAGAATCGGCGTGGCCACGCGCAACGTGGACGAGACGGTTCCCGAACTCGTGAGGTCGTCGGTGTTGGTGACGATGCGGACGATCGACAGCACCAACAGGAAGCCCAGCGAGAGCAACATCGCGCGCCGCGCGGGGGAGAGCCCGGTCATGCCGTCGCCTCCACCATCGCCGCGGCGCGTCGTTGGATGCGGCGGTCGTCCCAACGCTTGACGGCCTCGGTGATGACCACGACCGCCAGCACGATGATGCCGGTCATGATGGTGACGATCTCCTTGGGGATGTCGTCGAGTTGGAGACGACCCGAGGCCTCACCGAGGAACCCGAAGAGCAGGGCCGAGAAGAAGATCCCGACCGGGTGATTGCGGCCGAGCAGGGCCACGGCGATGCCGTTGAAACCTTGTTGCTCGGCGAGGCTGTTCTGGTAGGCGTGAACGTCGCCCAGCAGTGCGCGCATACCCACGAGGCCGGCCATCGCTCCCGAGATCAACATCGAGATCAGGATCATGCGCTTGGGGTCGACGCCGGTGGCGCGGGCTGCTCCGGAATTGGCGCCCGAGGCCCGCAACTGGAAACCGAACTTGGTTTTCCAGACCAGCACCCAGAACAGGATCAGGATGACGATGGCCACGATGAGCATTCCGTTCAGTCGCCGGTCGACCAGATCGGGGAACCAGGCGCTCGTGGGCAGATCCTTGGTCTTGACGAGCAGGCTCGTGGATTCGCCTTCCTTGTCGAGTCGGAAGAAGGTGTCGAACGACCAGGCGACGACGCTCAACGCGATGAAGTTCAACATGATCGTCGAGATGACCTCGTTGACGTTGCGCTTCACCTTCAGCCAACCGGCGATGCCGGACCACAAGGCGCCCGCGGTCATGGCCACGAGGAAGCAGAACGCGATGTGCAATGGTGCGGGCAGGTTCACGGCGCCGCCGATGACCGCGGTGGACAACAGCGCCACCCGCATCTGCCCCTCGACGCCGATGTTGAAGAGGTTCATCTTGAACCCGATGGCCACCGCGGCCGCCGAGATCATCAAGGGAGTCGCCCGGTTGAGCATGCCTTGCAGCACTTTGGTCTCGCCGGCGGCACCGAAGAGGGTCGAGTAGGCCTTGACCGGATCCTTGCCCGTGATCAGGAGGATGACGGCACAGATGAGCAGGGCGACGATGATGGCGATCACCGAACTCGCCGACGTCACCAGCACACGCTGAAGCTTCTGGCGGTTCATCGCGCGCTCTCCTGCATCTCGCCGGTCATGTAGGTGCCCAGCAGCTCGGGGGTGGCTCGCGCCGGATCGAGTTCGGCGGTGACGCGGCCGTCGAACATCACGAGGATGGTGTCGCTGAGACCGATGAGTTCCTCGAGGTCGGCGCTGATCAAAAGCACGCCGAGACCGTTGTCGCGGGCGTGACGCAACTCGTCCCAGATCGCCGCTTGGGCGCCCACGTCGACACCCCGGGTGGGGTGCGCGGCCAGCAGCACCTTCGGGTCACTGGCCATCTCGCGACCGACGACCAACTTCTGCTGGTTCCCACCCGACAAGGCGAACGCCGGAATCTGCTCGCTCGGGGTGCGGACGCCGAACCGGTCGATGATGGCCCGGCTGTCGGCCTCGATGGCGCGACGACGAACGAAGAGGCCGGAGGTCAGGTCGGGATTGTCCTCGCGCCCGAGGAACGTGTTCTCCCACAGCGGCGAGTCGAGCAGCAATCCTTCCCGGTGACGGTCGAACGGAATGTAGGACAACCCCGCGTTGATGCGCTCACGCGTCGGCGCCTGCGACACGTCGCGACCCTCGAGCATCACCGAACCGCGAACGCTCGGGATCAGCCCGAGGATGGCCTCGC
The DNA here is from genome assembly GCA_046093625.1 of Actinomycetota bacterium. GTDB lineage: Bacteria > Actinomycetota > Acidimicrobiia > Acidimicrobiales > Ilumatobacteraceae > Casp-actino8. The sequence goes on along the minus strand of JBJTFY010000157.1, from coordinate 1,518 downwards.
AGAGTTCGAACTGTCCGTTGCCCTCGACGCCGGCGACCCCGACGATCTCCCCGGCGCGCACCCGCAGGGCCACGTTCTCGAGAGCCAACTTCGCTCCGGGCGAGGCGCCGGACACGTCGAGCCCGGTCACCTCGAGCAACGTGGTCGCGCCGATCGGGGTGTCGCGTCCGGACGGGTCCGGAAGATCGCTGCCCACCATCAACTCGGCCAGTCCGCGGCGGTCCGTCTCCCGGGGCGAGGTGTGGGCGACGGTGGTGCCCTGTCGGATCACGGTGATCTCGTCGCAGTTCGCCAGCACCTCGTCGAGTTTGTGCGAGATGAAGATCACGGTGGCACCTTCGGCGACGAGTCGCTTCAGCGTGACGAAGAGTTCGACCACCTCTTGGGGTACCAACACCGCGGTGGGCTCGTCGAGAATCAGGATGCGCGCGCCGCGGTACAGCACCTTCAGGATCTCGACGCGCTGCCGTTGGCCCACGCCGAGGCTCGACACCGGGGCATCGAGATCGAAGTCGACGCCCAGGGTGGTCATGAGTTCGCCGATGCGGGTGTGGGCCGCCGCGAAGTCGATGCGCCCGCGCGACGAGACGGGTTCGTTACCGAGGATGATGTTCTCGGTGATGGTGAGGTTGTCGGCCAGCATGACGTGCTGGTGCACCATGCCGATTCCGGCCGCGATGGCATCGGTCGGCGAGCGGAACACGCGCGGCGAACCGTCGACGGCGATCGTGCCGGAGTCGGGTTGGTGCATTCCGTACAACGTCTTCATGAGCGTCGACTTGCCGGCGCCGGTCTCGCCGACGATGGCGTGGATCGTGCCGGGACGAACTGACAAGTTGACGTCCTGGTTGGCGATCACGCCGGGGAAGGTCTTCGTGATTCCACGCAACTCGACCGCCAGGTCGCCGCGGTTCTGCGGTTGTTCCGACATCGTTCCCCTCGAGACAGTGTTCCAGTTATAGCAGAGAGCCGGGGCCGATGGCCCGGGCTCTCGCAACGTGCTGTGTGCGGAACGAGTCCGCGGTCTCCGATCAGGAAGCCGGAGCCGTGGGAACCTCGATCTCGCCGGCGACGATCTTGCCCTTGATCTCGTCGAGCTGAGCCGCGATGTCGTCGACGTATCCACCAGAGGTGGCGTAGCCCACGCCGTCGTTGCTCAGATCGAACACCTTGATGCCACCGGAGGTGTCCCCACCGGCGACGGCCTTGATCGTCTCGCACACCGCCACGTCGACGCGCTTCAGCATCGAGGTGAGGATGTGCTTCTGGGCCTCGGGGTCGCCCGAGGTGAGGTACTGGTCGCTGTCGACACCGATGGCCCACTTGTCGGCCTCGATGGCGGCCTGGATGGTGCCGGCGCCCGAACCGCCGGCGGCGGTGTAGACGATGTCGGCGCCCGCGGCGTACCAGCCGGAGGCGATTTCCTTGGCACCGTCGACGTTGCCCCACGCGCTGTTGTCACCGGCCGGGCCGAGGTACTTCGACTCCACCGTGATGTTGGCGTTGATGGCCTTGGCA
>JBJTFY010000156.1:0-3959 GCA_046093625.1 Actinomycetota bacterium | reverse complement strand
GTACGGGATCGACCGCCGTCCATGTCGAGCCGGCATCGTTCGAATACACGACTCCCGCGTTCGAGCCGACCACGACTTTCTGTCCGTCGGAGGTCGTCGACACGTCGCCGTACACCGTGCCGGGGGCCGACGGATCGAATGCGCGAGCAACCGACCACGTGGCCCCGAAGTCGGTCGACCGATACACCGCCGATTGGGTGAGCACCCCTGCCGCGCAGTCCGAGCCGGTGGCGAAGACGATCTGTCCGCTCGCCGACGAGTCGACCGAAAGCCAGAAAAGTTCGGGCATCGACGTCATTTCCGACCACGTAGCACCATGATCCATGGACCGGAAACCTCTCGCCCCCGGGTTACCTCCACAGGAAGGATCGGGGACCGCGAATGCGATCGCTCCGTCCGACGACGAAGCGACACCCGAGAACCGCATCAACGGACCGGACAATCGCCACTCGAAAGGGAGAATCGCGGATGCGCCGGCTTGGCTCGCGCAGAACGCGAAGACTCCCATGACCACCAGCAGCGCCGTCGCCACGTACCGACCGCGGTCTCCTTTGCGAAACTTTTCGAATCTCTCACTCACTCGATGACCTCCTGACGGTGGGGAACAACAAAAGCACGGCACCCGATCAGAGAAGGGCGACGAGCTCGGCGACCGGTGTCACCGTGCCGACGTAGAACGAGCCGAACTCGGCGTACACCGCCGAGGCCTCGTCGAAGCGCATCGTGTACACGACGTCCTTGAGATCGTCGGGACGATTGGCGAACAACGTGACGCCCCACTCGAAGTCGTCGACTCCGGTGGAGCCCGTGACCACCTGCACCACACGGCCCGCGAACTTGCGACCACTGGTGCCGTGTTCGTGCATCAATTCCTTGCGGCGGTCGTACGGCAACGTGAACCAGTTGGCCTCCATGGCCCGCTTCTTGCTCATCGGGTAGAAGCACCATGCGTTCTTCCCCTCCGGCGGGAGCTGCGGGTAGAGACGCGGCTGCAACATGGCCTCGGGCATGCCTTGGGCGTACTCGCTCACCTCGGTGAGCGACACGTAACTGTCGACGACGTCGAGACCGGCGCGGGAGAGGGCCGACTGCAACGACCGCAGGCGACGCCAGTCCTTCGCCAAGGCCATCACGCCGGCGTCGGCCTTGTGACCGAGCATCGCCACGGTCACCACCTGCGTGCCTTCGGCCTCGGCGTCTTTCACCGCGGCGAGCACCGCCTCGGCATCGAACATCGAGGTGGGCTTGACGAAAAGATGGACGACGGCGAGGCCCACGCTGGGGGTCATCGCGCCGTCTTCGGCGGGTCCGGGGACGACTTCGCTCATGAGAAAACCCTACCCGGGTGCGATACTGAGGACCTTGTCCACCAACGTCGCAACCCGTGCCCGACGCCACCCGATCGCGCTCTGCACCGCGGTCGCCGTCGTCGCCGGTGCGCTGGCCGGATGCGGTTCGACCTCGCATCGGTACATCGCCAACACGAGCGAGCGGGTCTACGCCAAGGTGCCCCGCGACTGGGAGCAACTCGACTTCGACGAGTCCGACCCCGACCGACTCGAGCAGATCACCAGCCAAGCGACGGTGGTGTGGCGTTCGGCGGCGGCACCGACCGCGGGTGAGGCGGGTGTCGAGGCTCCCCTCGTCTTCATCGCGGTCTACGAGTTGTCCGGAGAACTCAACCAGCAGATGTCGGCATCCCTGGCCCGCGTGGCCGGTTCACCGGTCGGGTTCGATCCCGTGCTGCCACAAGACGACACCCAACGCGCGCGCACCGAGGTGCTCTCGTACCAACCGCTCGACTTCGACGACATGAACGGCACCCGCGCGGTGTTTCGCACCCGCGACGACGCCCAATCCGAGTGGCGGTCGGTCTACGACATCAGCACCGCGTACGACTCGGGCTCCTTCCGTCTCTACGTGTTGCAGGTCGGCTGCAACGTCGCATGTTACGAATCCAATCAAGCCGCCATCGACAAGGTGGCCTCGTCCTTCCTGGTGAAGCCATGACCGACATCATCCCCGCACCGCCCCCGGGCAACGTCCGCAACGCCGTGGTGGAAGATCGCGAGCCGCGCACCCGGCGCAAGGGGTTCTTCTTCGACCGCATCAAGGTGCTGGTTCTGATCGTGGTGTTCTTCCTGATCACCGTGAGCTACGAACAGAGCCAGATCCCGCTCATGAGTTGGGGGGACGCCTTCCGCGACCAAGCCGACGCCAAATGGTGGCTGTGGGTGGTGGCCGGTCTCGAGATCGTGCGTCAACTCCACTACTTCGTGTCCGAACACGCCGGCGGATACAACACGTTCTGGCGCAAGCGCGTGTGGGAGGGCTGGGACCGGCTCATGTCGCGCATGAAGCCGTACACGCGTTTCCGCATGGCCCGACTGGTCAAGCGTGTCGCGTTCGTCGCCCTGCTCGGAGTGATCCTGTCGTGGAAGTGGGGACTGCCCTTCTTCCAGGCTCTGGCCGAAGCCCCCAGCCGTTGGTTCACGATCCTCTTCGTGGAGCGGCCGGTCGGAACCCCGCTCGCGATCAGCATCCTGCTGTCGGTCACCTTCAGCGCCTTCTACCTCATCTTCTTCTACGGAATCTTCTTCCTCGGCGGAGTCGAGACGTTCAAGCCCGGTGAGATCAAGACCCGGTTCAGCGACATCTGGGGTCAGGACCACGTCGTCAACCGCGTGCAGGAGAACCTCGACTTCCTCGAGAAGCCGCACGAGATCGAGTCCAAGGGCGGATACGTACCGAGCGGCATTCTGCTCTGGGGTCCTCCCGGCACCGGCAAGACGCTCATGGCCGAAGCCACGGCCGGCGAGACCGAGCGCCCCTACGTCTTCGTCGATCCCCAAGCGTTCGTGCAGACCTTCCTCGGCGTCGCGCCGATGAAGATGAAATGGCTCTACCGCAAGCTGCGCAAGTTGTCGTTGCGCTACGGCGGTGTGGTGGTTTTCTTCGACGAAGCCGACGTGCTCGGCAGTCGTGGCCTCACGAGTGGGCAATTCGACGGGTCCGAGCAATCGGCGCGCGAACAACTCGACCATCTCCACTGGCTCTCCCCCGCCACGCAACAACTGATCATCGACCAGTTGCGAGCCGACCACCGTGGCCGTGAAGACGACGCCACCGCGTCGCCGGCTCCGCGTCGATCGTTGCGCGAGCGCGTGATGATGATGGGCGGCATGGGTGGTGGCATGGGAACGCTGCAGGCGTTGCTCACCGAGATGAACGGTCTCAACAAGCCCCGGGGTTTCTGGTCGCGGCGCATCCGCCAGTTCCTCAACATCCCGGCCAAACGGCCACCGAAGTTCCGCATCCTCCACATCTTCGCCACCAACCTCCCGAGCGCACTCGACTCCGCTTTGCTGCGCCCCGGCCGCATCGACCGCATCTACAAGGTCGGGTATCCCATGAAGGAGGGACGCAAGAAGACCTACGAGGGCTACTTCGCCAAGGTGAACCACACCCTCACCGACGACGACATCGAGAAACTGGCGGTCATGACGCCCTACAGCACGGGCGCCTCGATCAAGGATCTCGTCAACGAGGCACTTCTCGTAGCGCTGCGCGAAGACCGCGAGATCGTCACCTGGAACGACGTCGTTCGAGCCCGCTATCTGCGCAAGGTCGGCGAGCACGAGCACGTCAACTACATCGAGCGCGAGCGACACGCGATCGCGATCCACGAGGCCTCGCACGCCGTGGCCGCCTATCTACGCCGCAAGGACCTCGTCATCGACTTCGTGAGCATCGAACCGGGTGGCAGTTACCTGGGTGTGGTGTCGAGCACCTACGACGACGAAACCTTCCTGCGCTGGCGCAGCACCTTCGAAGTCGACATCCTCGTGTCGCTCGCGTCGTTGGCCGGTGAACGACTGTTCTTCGGTGACGACTCGTCGGCCGGCGTGAGCGGCGACCTGCGCAACGCCACCACCGTGTCGACCTGGATGGAGGCGATG
>JBJTFY010000155.1:0-4520 GCA_046093625.1 Actinomycetota bacterium | reverse complement strand
GGTGATGGAGAACGTGCTCGACTACTCGACGGGGCGCATGTCGCTCGTCACCATCGCCCGACCACTGGTGTTCGCGGTTCTGGCGCCTCTCGGCAGTTTGGTCACGGTTCGGCTGGGAGAGCGGTCCATGGGGGTCGCCGGCACGTCACTGATGGTGATGTCGATGATGATGTTCTCGCTCATCGGTCCGTCCACCGGGACGTTCCACGTGGTCGTGGCGCTGGCGTTGTCGGGGGCGGCGTTCGGGTTGCTCGGACCGTCGATGGTGTCGCTCGTCGCGAACGGTGTCGACGACCGGGACCTCGGCGTCGCCGGCGCCCTTCAGCAACTCATGTCGCAGATGGGCGCGGTGTTCGGTTCGGTGATCATGGTGACGGTGCAACAAGCCACGGAAACCGGCGATCCGACCCCCTCGTCGTACGCGAACGCGTTCCGGGTGGCCGCGGGCGTGTCGATCGCAGCCACCTTGGTGGCGGCACGGGTGCGCTCGACGCCGCGCTGACCGTCACTCGGTGATGGCTTTGATCTCCTCGGCGATCTTGGCCGTGATGTCGGTCTGGGGTACCTGCGTCTGCATCGCCATCATCTTCATCATGTCGCCGACCACTTTGATCTTGCCGGTCATGAAGGCCTGCATCGCCGCGGCCTGATCGTTGAGCGCGAAGATCGCGCGCGCGGTGGCCCAGTCGGTGGTCACGGTGGCGTCGGCGTTCTCGAGCTCACCCAACTCCACTTCCATGTCACCCGACGAGGTGTCCATGTAACTGAGAACGGTTCCGTCGCCGAACGGAACGTCGGTGATCACCTGATTGATGCGGATCACAGCGGTGATCTTGGGCGCTTGGTCCTGGTACTTCGCGCGGATCGCCCGCGCGGCGTCCATCCACTCGGGAGACAAAAAGGGATAAGCCATGTGCCGACACTAGCCATCACGGGCGATCGGGCCCGTGCCGAGGACTCAGAAGCCCGGTCCGGCCGATTGGGTGGACAGCGTCACCGACTCGATGAAGGCGTGATCGAGTTCGACCCCGGTGCCCGGGCCGGTGCGCAGCGCGACGTGGCCCTGCTCGAGCCGAATCGGGTCGAGCACGATGTCGCGCTTCCAGAAGCGCTCGGAGGCCGAGACGTCACCGGTGATCGTGAAATTCGGCAGGGCGGCCAGCGCCAGGTTCATGGCCCGTCCGATGCCGGTCTCGAGCATGCCGCCGCACCACACCGGCACCCCGCGTTCGCGACAGACGTCGTGGACCGCGACACCCTCGAGGTAGCCGCCCACCCGTCCGGCTTTGACGTTGATGATCGAGCAGGCGCCGCGCTCGATGGCGTCGACGGCGGCGCGCGCCGAGACGATGGACTCGTCGAGACAGATCGGCGTGCCCACCTGTTTGGCGATGATCGCATGTCCGGTGACGTCGTCCTCGGGCAGCGGTTGTTCGATCAGGATCAAGCCGAATCGGTCGAGGCGGGCCAGCAACGGGCCGTCGTCGCGGGTGTAGGCGGTGTTGGCGTCGACTTGCAGGGGAACGGAGTCACCGAACGTCTCGCGGATCACCCGCACGGGCTCGACGTCCCAACCCGGTTCGATCTTGAGTTTGATGCGCACGTAGCCGGCGTCGAGGTAGCCCCCCACCGCCGTGACGAGCGAGTCGATCGTCGGGAAGATGCCGACCGACACGCCCGAGGGCACGCGATCGACCGTGGCCCCCAAGGCCCGGGCCAGCGAAACGTCGTTCGCCCGCAACTGCGCGTCGAGCACCGCGGCCTCGAGCGCGCCCTTGGCCATGCGGTGTTCCTTGACCGGCTCGAGAAGTCGGGCGACGTCGGTCGCGTGGACGGGGTGATCGACCAACAGTCGCGGGATCAGGTGGTGCGTCATGACGTGGTGGGAACTCTCGACGTACTCGCTCGAGTACAACGGATCGTCGCCCGACACGCACTCACCCCAACCGTCGCCCTCGTCGGTGATCGCGCGGACCAGGAGGATGCGCCGGTCGTTCTGCGTGCCGAACGAGGTTCGGAACGGTGAGACGAGCGGCAGGCCGATGACCCGCAACTCGAACGCGCGCAGGCGCACCGGACTCAGACCCTCGAGATTCACGAACCACGCTCCTTCGCCTGCACAAGGTAATCGCCCCGTTCGTTCATGCCCACGATGACGTTCCGAGCCATCAGCGGGGCGAGACGTTCGCGCATGTCGAGCCGCCATCGATGGGCGGCGGCGGGGTCGGTGCGTCGCAGAGTCACGATGTCGTCGGGCGTGGGCACCTCGATGGTGGGTTCGGTGCCGGTGTCGCTCGTTCCGGCGACCTCCCAACGGGCGAGGAGTCGATCGGTCTCGCCACTGCCGTTGATGTCGTCGTCGAGGGCACCGTAGAAGTCGACGTGGTACTCGACGGCCCGGGCGCCGAGTTTGCGGAGGTTGAACCAGCCATTGCGTCGCACGAGCGGGTCGAACGTCCAGGTGATCGCCCGCAGTCCGTGATCGGCGGCCCAGCGGAATTGGTGCGTCTTGATGGCGTGGCCGAGTCCGGAATTCTGCAACGGGGGAATCACCCCGGTGATGTGCGAGTGGAGACACCAGTCGCCGTCGTGACGGGCGAGGAAGCCGAACGAGCAACCCACCATGCGGTCGCCCGACCGCGCACCCACCACGTAACCGCCCCCGTGGGCGAGGGCCATCAGGAAGTCGGCGCTCACCATGTCGGCCGCGGCTCCGCCCCATACCGCACCGGCGGTCGCCCGCAATTGGTTCATCTCGTCGAGCCCGTGCAGTTCGTCGATCACGACGTCCGTCATGTCTCCGGCTCCGTCGAACGGCGGTGAGCGTGGGCGTGTTGATACGCCAGCCTGACGGCGAGGGTCCGGTGAAGTTCGGGAGCGGTGTCTTCGGTGAAGTCACTTCGGTACTTGTCATCGGTACTCAGCACGACGGTGAAGTACATGCCGATGAAGGCGCCGAGGAATCCGGCCACACGTAGCAGTGCCTCGGTCATGACCAGGTTCCGCCCACTGAGCGTCAGGGTGAAAAACACGCGCACGTCGTCGCTGGCCATCCAGCCGAGTTGGGTCGTCAAAGGGATCGCCAGAAACCCGAAGACGATGAAGAAGAGCGTCAGTACCACTGCGACGAAGGTGATCTGGACCGCCTGGTTGAACGTGGAGACGAGGATCAAGTCGAGTTTCTCGCCTCGACGTAGCGGACGCTCGTCGACGTCAGGGACTGTGAGTCCGGCCGCCGGGGTGTCGGCGACCAAATTCTGGACTTCGTCGGCGGAGATGAAGTCGTCGAGACCGTCGATCATGCGAGGGACCCCCGACAGGACGAATACCGCTCCCAAGACGAAAAAGATCAGAAGTCCGATCGCGTATGGGAGTCCGTCGAGTCCGCCGGCGACTTGCCACACCTCGGCGTTGATGAAGAGAAACACGGTGAAGAGAAGCAACTGCGGCAGTGCTCTCACGAGGAGTCGACCCAACATCGCGAGTTGGCCGAAGGACGACCTGATGGCCCAAAGGATCAGTTGTCCGACGGCGAAGGCCGCGATGAGATAAATGACGCCCAGGATGATGAAACCTTCGAAAAGAGCCTGCCATGCGTCGCCCCACTGGCCGAAGATCGCACTCGGCACCATCGGACCCATGGCGAAAGCCACGAGTTCGGGTCGTCCGACTTCCTTGGGTAACGACCAGAAGGGACGCTTCAATGCGAGATTGGTGACGGTCCATCCGAGTACGAGCACCGCTATGGTCACCGCCCCCGCCAAGACATTTCGAGCGGCAGACCACTCGGCGAGGTTCAAGGCGTTGAGCCCACCGGCGAGGTAGGCGAGGATCAAGAGCGGAAGCGCTCGAGTCCAGATATCGGTTCGAGCCGAGTAGTCGACGATGAAGTGAGGGACACCCCGACTGATGAACCAGCGTTCGATCGCCTTGTGCTGGGCTTCGTCCACGCCCCAAGCCTATGGGGTGACATTCGTCCCACGTTCGGGCGGGAACGCGCGGGATCCGAACGATTTGAACGAAATGTCAAACCCATTCGTTGGGAAGGTGGCCGAGCGACCAACATGATGAGTCGATATGGCACGCATTCTTGTTTCCGAGGAGATCGCCGCCGGGGGCCTCGACCGGCTCCGCGCGGCCGGACACACGGTCGACGTGCGACTCGACCTCACTCCCGAAACGTTGCCGGCCGCTCTGAAGGGCGCGCACGCCTTGATCATCCGCTCGGCGACGCAGGTGTCGGCCGAGGTGCTCGAGGCGGCCGACGAGCTGATCGTGGTCGGACGAGCCGGCATCGGTCTCGACAACGTCGACGTCGAGGCGGCCACTCGACGCGGCGTGATGGTGGTCAACGCGCCGCAGAGCAACATCGTGTCGGCGGCCGAGCACACCATGGCGCTGCTCATGGCCTCGGCGCGCAACGTGCCGCAGGCGCACGCCGCATTGAAGGCGGGTCGTTGGGAGCGCAGCAAGTGGGAGGGAGTCGAACTCTCCGACAAGACCCTCGGAATCGTCGGGTT
>JBJTFY010000154.1:0-2853 GCA_046093625.1 Actinomycetota bacterium | reverse complement strand
ACTTCGTCGTCCTTGGTGAGCAAGGTGTATTGGCCGATGTCGGACAGGTACAGCCGGACGAGGTCCTCTTCATCACGATCGACGCGATCCTTGGCCACCTGGGAACCTCGTTTCTTGCGAATGGTTGCTCACCGATTTGGCGTCCGAGGGTGTGATTTCCCCGGCCGATTACCGCTGAAAACCGGGGTCTGCCGGGCCCCTTCGGCGGTAATGGCGGGAACGATACCGAGTGTTCGGCGATCAACAACCAGCGGAGGAAACTTCGCGCGAAAAGTTGCCGCCATGACTCGAAGATGACAGTTGGGTAGTTTGATCGCACGACGATTTTGGTGTGTCCCGAGGTTGCGAAGCGGAGCGACAATCGCTACCGAAATCGACACCGCGAACGACCGAAATCGACGACCGAAACACCGAAGCGAAAACGAGGAGCAGCACGATGGCCAATCCGATGTTGAACGACAAGAAGTTGCGCGCCGCCGCCGGTGCCGACGGTGATGGTTGGGCCGCTCCCGACCAATCGACGCGCGCTCCGATGACCGACGGGCCGATCAGTCCGTGGTCGGGCGCCACCAAGACGATGACCGTGGGCGGAACCGCGAGCGCCACCGCGGTGCTGTTCGAGTTGTTGCTCGCCGGTGCGACGGTCGGGTGGCTCGGAGTGAAGGCCCCCGAGGGAGAGGTGTACAAGTTCCCGGCGTTCGCCATCGGTGGACTGCTCGTCGGTCTGGTGTGCGCGATCGTCCTGGCGTTCAAGCCCAACCTGGCCAAGATCCTCGGTCCCGTCTACGCCGTCGCCGAAGGTCTGTTCGTCGGTGCCATCAGCCGTGCCTACGAGACCTATTACGACGGCATCGTGGTGCAGGCCGCCGGCGCCACCATCGCGGTGGTCGGCGTGATGTTGGCCCTGTACGGGTTGCGCATCATCAAGGTCACCGACCGCATGCGGCGAATCGTCATCGGCGCCACCCTCGGCGTGGCGGTGTTCTACGGGATCTCGATGCTGATGAGCCTCTTCGGCGCCACCCCGACGTTCCTGTCCTCCAGTAGCGCGCTCGGCATCGGGTTCAGCCTGCTCGTGGCCGGTTTGGCGGCGTTCAACCTGGCCCTCGATTTCGACTTCATCGAGCGGGGCGCCAAGGAGCGACTGCCGCAGTCGGTCGAGTGGTACGCGGCGTTCGGTGTGTTGGTGACCGTGGTGTGGCTCTACCTCGAGATCCTGCGCCTTCTCGCCAAGCTCCGCGATCGGTGACCCGACTTCGAATCGACGACGACGTCGACCGTCACACACTGACGGTCGTCATCACCGCTTTGGCGTGCCTGTGGGGCGCGCATTACGGAGTCGAGTGGGCTCCCGACGGTTTCACCCGGCTCGCCGAGATGAACTGGTGGGCCGGCACCCAGATCGCCTTCTACCTCGTGGTGCCGATGGTCGTGATGGCGACGATCGGCGTGCGACCGCACGAGTACGGATGGAAAGTGCGGGGAACCGCGTCGCACTGGCGCGTGTACGCGGCCATTCTCACCGTCGCGTTGCCGTTCGTGTTCGTGGCCAGTTTCTCGACCGAGTTCCAAGAGCGGTACCCGCTGTACGAGATCGCGCGCGGTCAATCGGGTGTGTGGGGCGACCTCGCCAGTTGGTGGCCGCTGTACGTGATCCAGTTCGTGGCGATCGAGTCGTTCTTTCGCGGCTTTCTCGTGCTCGGACTGGGGCGTCGTATCGGAGCCAACGCCGTCCTGGTGGCCACGATCCCGTACTTGATGATCCACCTGGTGAAGCCGCCCGCCGAAGCCGCCGCCTCGATCGTCGGTGGACTGGTGATGGGCACGCTGGCGTGGCGCACGAAGAGCATCTGGTGGGGAGTCGTCGTACACGTGGGCGTGGCCATGGCGATGGACCTGTCCTCGCTCGGGCACAAGGGTTTCCTGTGGTGAGGATGCGCGAGGCCGTCGCCACCGGTGCGGCCGCGGCCGTACTCGGCGGACTCACGGGGCGGATTCTCGGTGTGGGGCGTTGGGGACTCGTGGTGGGAGCCGTCAGTGGGTCGATGGCCGGGGCACGGGGCATCTACGACTGGCGTTCGCGTCGCGGGGTGACCGCCTTCGTGGTCGACCACACGTGGTCGCTGGCCACCACCAGCGCGGGTGTGGTGGTGTCGATTCTCAACGCGTTGGGCGATGCGGGCTACGAACCCGAGCTATCGGAGCGACAGAACCGCATCGTCAACCGGAGAGGGTTCGTGTTGCGACGTGGCTTCGCGGTGACCTTCGGCAACGTGGTCAACGGCGCCGCCGACGTCGACGGACGTTTCGACACGAGTCGTCGGGAGCTCGTGACCGTGCACGAGGAGGCGCACATTCGTCAGGCGCGTATCCTCGGCCCCGTGTTTCCGGTGCTCTACGGAGCGTGGTTCGCGGGCGGTTCGATCGTCGGTGCCGTGAAGTGGATGATGTCGGACAAGACGGTGTCGTTGTCGCGAATGGTCGACGCCGACGCGTACTACCGCAACCCGTTCGAGCGACATGCCTATCGATTGCAGGGAGTGTCGACGCCCGTCGGCGTCGTCGAACGTTAGAGGGTGCGCAGGAAGCCCAGCAGCGCGTCGTTGAACTCGGCGGGATACTCCTGCTGGGTCCAGTGGCCGGCCTTGGGGATCAGGGCCTTGCCCTTGTAGTTCGGGGTCATGCCGTTGATGGCGTCGATGGTGTCCAGTCGCGAGGCGATGACACCGTCCTGCTCGCCACCAATGAAGAACGTGGGCATCGAGATGCGCTCGGGCGACAGGTCCTTCAACACCTCGTAATTGGCGTCGAGGTTGCGATACCAACTGACCGGTCCGAAGAAGCCGCTGTTGG
>JBJTFY010000153.1:0-9547 GCA_046093625.1 Actinomycetota bacterium | reverse complement strand
CACGCCGGTATTCTACCTATCGCCGTAGTGCAAATTCCGAAGTCGGGAGCCCCCACCCATGTCAGTCACGCGCGAGCAGGTCGTCGAAGCCCTGCGTCCGGTCGAAGATCCAGAACTCCATCGCTCCATCGTCGACATCGGGATGTTGCGCACCGTCGACATCGCCGCCGACGGAACCGCGCGCATCCTCGTGGCGCTGACCGTGGCCGGGTGTCCCCTGCGCAACGAGATCACCAACCGCGTCAAGAGTGCGGTCGAGCCGCTCGTGGGCAACGGCAAAGTCGACCTCGAGTTCACCGTCATGACCGACGAGGACCGCGAGGAGTTGCGCAAGAAGTTGCACGGCGACCCGGCTTCGACCGCGGGTCACGGCCACGCCCACGGCCACGCCGAGGGTCGCAAGGTGCCCTTCGCCGAACCCGAGAGCAAGACCCGACCCCTGCTCATCTCGTCGGGCAAGGGGGGCGTGGGCAAGAGCAGCGTCACCACCAATCTCGCCGTGGCCCTGGCCGCACAGGGATACTCGGTGGGCGTGCTCGACGCCGACATCTACGGCTACTCGATCCCCCGCATGCTCGGCGCCTCCGCCGACCCCGTGGCCATCGACCGCATGTTGCTGCCCTCCGAGAGTTACGGCGTGCGGTGCATCTCGATCGGTTACTTCGTCCCCGACGGACAGGCGGTGGTGTGGCGCGGACCGATGCTGCACAAGGCCCTCGAGCAGTTTCTCACCGACGTCTTCTGGGACGAGCCGGACTTCCTGTTGATCGACATGCCCCCGGGTACCGGTGACATCGCGTTGTCACTCAGTCAATACCTCCCCAAGGGCGAGGTGTACGTGGTGACCACTCCCCAGCAGGCCGCGCAGAAGGTGGCCCGGCTCTCGGCGGCCATGGCCGCCAAGGTGGGCCTTCCCGTCAAGGGCATCATCGAGAACATGAGTTGGTTCACCGGCGACGACGGAAAGCGCTACGAGTTGTTCGGCAGCGGCGGCGGCGCCGAATTGGCCGAGGAACTCGCAGTGCCGTTGCTCGGACAACTACCGCTGGTTCAGGCACTGCGTGAGGGAGGCGATGACGGAAAGCCGATCGCCGCCGTGGCGCCCGAGAGCGAGTTGGGTCGTGCGTTCCACGAGATCGCCCGCAAGATCGCCGAGGACAACAAGCCGCGCAAGAAGTTCCTGCGCGCCTTGCGCGTGAACTAGTCGTTCCAGAAGCGCTGCTCGCGGAACGGATCCGCGTACATGTGGTAACCGTTGCGCTCCCAGAAGCCGGGGGCGTCGGACGAACGCAACTCGAGACCGCGCACCCACTTGGCGCTCTTCCAGAAATAGAGGTGCGGGATGACCACGCGGACCGGACCACCGTGCTCGGCGGTGATCTCCTCACCTTCGTAGGCGTAGGCGACCAATGCCTCGTCGGTGGTGATGTCGGCGAGGGGGACGTTGGTGGTGTAACCGAACTCGGCGTGCTCCATCACGTGCGTCGCCTCGGCCTTGACGCCCGCCATCGCGAACAGGTCGCGTACTCGAACGCCGGTCCAGGTGGTGTCGAACTTGCTCCATTTCGTCACGCAGTGGATGTCGTAGGTGAGGGTCACCGACGGCAGGGACTTCAGCTCGTCCAGTCCGAGAACGAACGGGGAGTCGACCAACCCCCCGATGGAAAGGTTCCATTCACCCGCCTCGTAACTCGGGATGTCTCCCACGTGAAGAACAGGGAAACGATCGGTGAGGTACTGGCCCGGAGGCAGGCGCGAGGCGTCGAGGCCCTTGGCTTTCAACTCCTGACGGTTGCGCTCGAAGAAACTCATGAACCGAGTCTGTCGGATCGGAATGGGACGCGCACCGCCGGAGTGGGTAGTTTCGCGGTGTGAGCGAGACGTCGACCGTTTACCTCGTCCGTCACGCCAAGGCTGGCGATCGCTCCTCGTGGCAGGGCGACGATCGAGTTCGACCGCTCACGGGCAAGGGGCGTCGGCAAGCCGTCAAGATCGGTGATCGCTTGTTCCCACTGGTGTCGATCCACGACGACGCACTTCTGATCTCGAGCCCGTACACCCGTTGTCTGCAGACCCTCGAACCGTTGGCCGCACGACTGCATTCGACGGTGCGGGGAGACGATCGATTGGCCGAGGGCTACGACCGTGATGGAGCGCTCGAGTTGATCGCGTCGTTGCCGAACGGTTCGGTGCTGTGCAGCCACGGTGACGTGATCCCCGACGTGCTCGCCGCGTTGCAACGACGGACCACCGAGATCGTGGGCGACCCCGACTGGCGCAAGGGCGCCGTGTGGGTGCTCGCGCGTCGGGGCTCCGAGGTGGTCGAGGCCTCGGCCTGGCCGCCACCGGCCGACGACTGAACGTCAGGGCACGGTGGACGTCGCGGTGGTGGTCGGCGCGGTGGGGTTCGCGAGGGCCTCGTCGATCTGGTCGGCGAGTCCCTGCACCATCGAAGCCACTTCGGCCGGCGGGTTGGACGCCAGACACGCCTGAACCTCGTCCGCGGCGGCCTCGGCGTCGTCGAGGAAACGGAAGAACGTGATGCCGAGGAAGCAGTGCGCGTCGGGATACGAGGCGTCGGTGATGGTCGCCTGCCGCAACAACACGAGGCCCGACTGCAGGCGCTTGGCGGCCACTTCCTCGTCGCTCTCCTGCGTGGCCGACAAGACGCTGAACCATCCGAAGTAGGTGAGGGCCTCGATGTTGTCGGGCTCGACGGCCAACACACGCGAATAGAGGTCGAGCACCGTCGGAATGTCGCTCATCCCCATCGCGCGCGCCTGTGTCAGCAACGAGCTCACGCTTCCGTCACCGACCGACCCGGTCATCGTCTGCCCGGCACCACGCTCGCCGCTCGTGCGCGCCACCAGCACCCCGGAAAGAGCCGCCAACACGATCACCACGGCGACCCACAGCAGCGAACGACCACGCGAGGCCCGTGCGGCCGGCGCGGCCTCGAGTTCGGCGATCAACCGGGCAGCACGGGCGGTGTAGGAATCCTTCAGCGCCGAGTAGTCGTGATCGTCGACGTCACCGGCGGCGTGTTCCCGCTCGAGGTCGACGAGTGACGCCAGCAGGAAACTCTTCTCCTCCTCGATCTGCGCCCGACGTTCGGGGGTCACTGGTCCTCCGACTTGCGCAACTCCGCCTCGACGAGCGCCCGTTCGGCATCGGTGGGCACGAGCGAACCCTCGCCGCGCCAACGTCGGAACGCCCACACCAACAACGCCACGGCACCGACGGCCGCCGCCACCGGGGCGATCCAGATCGCGGCCTCGATCCCCCGGGCGTCGGGCACGAGTCGCAGATCGGCCTCGTAGCTGTCGTCGATCTCCACGACGATCTGATCGTCGCTCAGCAGACCGGCGGCCACCTGTCGGGCGATCTCCTGGCGGATCGCCTGCGAGGCCGAGCCCCGTGACTCGTACACGCTCTCGCCGTCACAGGTGGGACAGGCCAGACGTTGCGCGATGGAGTCGATGCGCTCCTCGGCGGTCGCGGGCCCCGACGCCCGCGAGATGCCGACCGCCATCAACGCCACCACCGCCAGGGCCATCACGACCCAGGCCGGCCAGCGCTTCAGCGAGCGGTTCAATGAGCCGCTCACGGCACGGGCTCCGCCGACATGGCCGCGATGGCCTCACCGATCAGTGCGGCGGTCACCTGTCCCGTGAAGCGTTGCGCGACCACGCCCGTCGGACTGATGATCCAGGTTTCGGGCACCTTGGCCACACCGAACTTCACCGAGATACTCGCGTCGTCGTCGCGCACGATCGGCCACCCGCCGCCCTGCTCGGCGAAGAACGTCCGCACTGCGTCCTCGTCGTCGTCGTTGACGATGGTGTAGAGCTCGGCGCCCGTGCCGCCGAGAGCCTGCTGCGACGCGAAGAACTTCACCAGTTCCGGGTGCTCGCGCTTGCAGGGAACGCACGTGGAGTTGAAGAAGTTGAGCACCACCCACGAGCCCCGGCGTCGCGAGAGGTCGAAGGTGGCACCGTCGTAGGTCGTGCTCACGACCTCGGGAGCCGGCTTCGACATCAACGGGGTGGCGGGGTTCGACACGTCCTTGTTGAACGCCGCCACCAACAACGCGACGAAGAAGACCGTCACCGCCACCGCCGCGATCGCGGTCACCCGCGTGATCGGTCGTCGCTCAGACATCGACGGACTCGCTTCGTGCCACATCGGAAGCAGGGGCGATTCCGTCGGATACCGGGGCGGTGGGTCGACGACGCGAACCGGGGAACGCGGCCAACACCGTGCCCACGGCCATGAGTCCGCCGCCGATCCAGAGCCACACGATCAACGGCTTGATGAGAACCTTTATGCGCGCCGTGGTGTCGTCGGGGCGCACCGTGCCCTCGAGGGTGAGGTAGACGTCGTGACGCAGTCCGGTCTTGACGCTCGGGGTGCCCACGTCCATGCCCTGCTTGATGTACTTGCTGCGCTTGGGTTCGTACACCTGGCCGTCGTCGACACGAACCGCCGCGATCACACTCGTCTTCACGTCGTCGGCTTCGAGCGACAAACCCTCGAACTCGAACGAGTGACCCGAGAACTCCACGCGCTCACCGACGTCGAGCACGAACTCCTGCGTTCGCGTGTACGCGCCGCTACCCGCCAACGCCACGGCGATCAGGATCACGCCGAGGTGCACGATCATGCCGCCGTTCGCGCGTCCGACCACTCCGCGCCACCCTTGTCGACGCGAGGCCAACACCACCTGACGTCCGGCGGCGCCGGCGGCGAACCCCCCGAGGCCGAACGCGGCCAACGGTGCCCACCCGGCCGAACCGGTGAGGACCGCGAGGGCGAGCGCACCGACCCCGCACCACGCCGGCCAGAACAAGCGGTCGCGCAACACCTCCTGGCTCGCCTTGCGCCACGGCAGCACCGGGGCCACGGCCATCAGGAACAACATCACGAGGCCGATCGGTTTCGACATGCGGTCGAAGAACGGGGCGCCCACCACCAGACGTCGATCGTCGAGCACCTCGACGACGAGCGGGAACACCGTGCCGAGCAGGACGACGAAAGCGAACACGCTGAACAACACATTGTTGGCGAGGAAGGCCCCCTCACGACTGAGGGGCGAATCGATCGACCCCGGTGAACGCAACCGTTCACCACGCCAGCCGATGAGCACGACCGATGCGACCACGACGATCGCGAAGAAGGTCAAGAGCCAGGGGCCCACCGACCCTTCACTGAAGGCATGAACGCTGTTGATGACCCCCGATCGGGTCAGGAAGGTTCCGAGGATCGTCAGGCTGAAGGTGGCCACCACCAACGAGAGGTTCCAGACGCGCAACATCCCGCGTCGCTCCTGCACGAGAACCGAATGCAGGAACGCCGTCCCCGTCAGCCACGGAAGGAAGCTGGCGTTCTCGACCGGGTCCCACACCCACACCCCTCCCCAACCGAGCACCTCGTAGCTCCACCAACTCCCGAGCACGATTCCGGTGGTGAGGAACCCCCACGAGTACAGCGTCCAGCGACGGGTCTCGAGAAGCCATCCCTCACCGAGCCGTCCGGTCACGAGCGCGGCCATGGCGAAGGCGAAGGGCACGGTGAAACCGACGTATCCGATGTACAGGATCGGCGGGTGGAACAGCACGAGGACGTGGTTCTGCAACAACGGGTTCGGACCGGGGCCGTCGGTCACGCCGAGAGGGCCGGTGGCGAAGGGGTTCGCGGGACCGAAGGCGAGCAGGAAGAAGAACAGTCCGACGGCGAACATGAAGACCATCGCCCAGGCCAGCAGTTCGTCGCCCGCCCGAGCCCGGAACTTGCGGGCCACCGCGGCGATGAAGGACGACAGCACCAGCACCCACAGCAGGATCGAGCCCTCGAGCGCGCTCCAAAGGGTCGTGACGTTGTACAGAAAAGGCGTGTCGCGCGAGCCGTGCTCCTGCACGTAGAGCAGCGAGAAGTCGCGGGTGATGAGGGCGCGCTCCATCATCGCGAAGGCCAACACGCCCGCGGCCAGCACCACGTACGAGTACTTGATCGACGAACTCAGGGCTCGTCGATCGTGACGTCGGATTCCGGTGAGCGTGATGCCGATTCCCGCGAGACAGGTCAGGACTCCGAGCAGGATCGCACCGCGCCCGACGGCGGCGTTCAGGCTGACGGCGAGCACTCGCTGCCCTCCGACTGGTTCATCCGATCGGGGTTCTCCGCCTCGTATTCGTTCGAGTGCTTGACCTCGATGCGGTCACCCTCGAAGGTGCCCCCGGCCAGCACACCGTGGACCACCACGGGAATGCACTCCTTGAAGATGCCGCCGGGGTCGCCCTCGTAACGAACCGGCATCGACACGCCACCGAAGGAGATCGTGAAGGTCGTCGCCGTGCCGTCGTCCTCGATCGAGTCCTTTTCGACGACTCCTTGCACCCGCAGACGGCGCCCGGCCTCGCAACCGTCCTTGGCCCCGATCTCGTCGACGTTGCAGTAGTAGTCGACGGCCGACGTCAGGAACTTCGTGATCACCACGAACCCGGCGATCACCACGAGCACGAGCACCGCGATGGCGCCCCACGGACGGCGTCGACGCACCGGGGCGGGATTCGTCGACCGCGGACGGAGGTCGAGTTCGGTCTCGGCGTCAGCAGAGGAGCCGATGCGCTGCGGGTCGTCGGTCACGTCCAGGGCCTCTGCTCACGAGGGACGTCGCGGCCCGCGCGACGCGACCGGCGCACGACCGACACGACGTAGGCGAGGATCGACCCGAACGTCACCACGTAGCTGCCGACGATGAAACCGAGGTCGTCCATCAGCTCGTCGCCTCCGCGCGTCGCGCCGCCAGGGCCGCGTCGAGGCCGCTGTCGTCGAGCAGATCCTGCAGCGCCAGAGCGCGCTGACGGTGCAACAGCAACCAGACGTACATGAGGGTGAACACCACGACGCCGAGGAAGAGGCAGAACAACATCAGACCGTCCATCGTCACGTCGGTGCCACGACCCGCCACGCTCGCCTCCTGGTGGAGGGTGTTCCAAAGACGCACCGAGAAATGCACGAGTGGGATCTCGAGCACGGCGAGCAGAGCCAACACCGCGCTGCGCCGCGCCCGCTGGTGGTGCGAACCCCCGAGTCCGCGCACCGCCAGATAACCGACGTAGGTGACGAACAGGAATGCGGTCGTGGTGAGACGGGCATCCCAGGTCCAGTAGGTGCCCCAGGTGATGCGGCCCCACAGGCTGCCGGTCACGAGCGAGATACCCATGAACAGGACACCGATCTCGGCCGAGGCACCGGCGATGCGGTCCCACGTGAGAGAACGGGTGCGGTTCCAGAGGTACGCGGCGGACGACACCGCCGTGACGACGAACGCGAGGTACGCGAGCCACGCTCCGGGTACGTGCGCGTACATGATGCGCACCGACTCACCCTGGTTCACGTCGGCGGGTGACACGAAGAGTCCGAGGATCACCAGCAGCACGATGCCGAGCAACGTGACGACCCCGAGGCCACGGGTGAACGCCGTGCCGGTCACGTTGCGTTCGGTCGTGTTGGCCATCGGTCCTCCTGGGCGTCGGTTCAGTCGTCGAGCAGTGAGCCGAAGGCGACCGCACCCGACACACTGAACAACACGGCGAACACCGCCAGCAAGCCCAGCCAAGGCCAGCCTTCACCGACGGCGATTCCGTTCGTGCCGAAGGCCGATTCGGTGGCCCGGGTCGCCCCGATCAGCACGGGTGCCACCACCGGGAGAACGAGGAGCGGGAGCAGGGTTTCCCGGCCCTTGGCCCCGGAGGAGAGACCTCCGTACAGGGTACCCACGCTGGCCAATCCGCAGGTAGCGGCGAGGGTCGTCGTGACCAACAGCACGCCGCCCGACCACGACAGTTCCGCCCGGTAGAGCACGACGGCGGCCACCGTGAGCACCGCCACGAGGACGAGCAACTGGATCATCAACGCCAGCACCGTGCCGACGAAGATTCCCGCCGGACGCACACCCGAGGTGCGCAGTTGGTCGAGCGCGCCATAGGCGGTCTCCACGGCGAACGAGCGGGCGATCACGAACAAGGTGCTGAACAAGGTCGCCAACCACACCAACCCGGGGGCCACGCGTTCGAGGATCGCATCGCTGTCGAGGGCGAAGGCGAACATGACCATCACGATCGCGGCGAAGGGCAACACCTGGTTGGTCAACACCCGACCGCGTCGCTCGATGCGCAGATCTTTGGCCGCGACGAGTCGTGCGGTGCTCCAGACGGCGGCGAATTCGCGACGGGCGCTCACGACGACGCCCCGATCTCGCGCAATTGTCCGGCGACCACTTCGATCTGGCGGGTCGCGAGCGAACCAGCGCGCTCGAGCTCGTGGCTCGCCACCATGATCGTGGCCCCGGCCTCGGCGGCCCGCCGCAGCACTTCGTCGAGTTCGTCGCGACCGGTGGCGTCGAGACCGGCGTGCGGTTCGTCGAGCAACCACAACTCCGCTCGGCGCGCCACGAGCGTGGCCAGAGCGGTACGCCGCCTCTGCCCCGCCGACAAGCGCGACACCGGCACGTCGGCGAGGCGACCGTCGAGCCCCCTGCGCGACACCGCGCGGCGCACCTCGTCGGGGGTCGCGCCGACCGTGCGACCCCAGAACGTGACGTTCTCGGTGACCGACAGGTCGTGATACAGACCGTTGGAGTGACCGAGCAAGCCCACCCGCGAGCGCACGGCCCACCGATTCGCGACCACGTCGACCCCGAGAATCGAACCCGTGCCGCGCTCGATCTCGACGAGTCCGGCGCACAAGCGCAACAACGTCGTCTTACCCGCGCCGTTCGGACCGCGCAGAAGGACGATCTCGCCACGGTGAACGTCGAGCGTGGCACCGGCCAGAACCGGGAACGCACCGAGCACGGCCACGACGTCTCTCAATTCCACCACGACATCGTCGGACATGCCCTCGGGACGCTATCCGCGCGGCCGGTCGGGGCGGATGGCGCGCGGGTAGCGTCTGGGGCGTGGCGGGAGACACGAATGATTTCGGCGACAACCTCGAGCCACCCGCCGATTACGACCCGTTCGGGAAATCCAAGCCGATCCGGCGCTACGAGCACGACGGGCCCATCGAACCGCTCCTCGACCCCAGGGTGCGCGAGATCGAATTCGTCGACGACGCCGGCCCGAAACTGCCGTTCTGGGATCGACCCCGCCAACCACGCGACTGGTACTGGTTCCTCGGCCGGCTCGGTAGTTCGCTCATCATCCTCGGGGTGCTGATGTTCCTGTTCGTCGGCTACCAGTTGTGGGGAACCGGTATCGAGGAGGCCCAGTCCCAGAACCGACTCGAGAGCGCCTTTGCCGAATTGGCGGCCGCGGCGACCGAACCGACCACCACGTCGACGGTCGCCGACAGCATCCCGTCGACCGTCACATCGACCGTCCCGGTCACCGTCGCACCCCGCGAACCGATCGTCGTCGATGAGGGCGACCCCATCGCCCTCATCGAGATGCCCACCATCGGGGTGAAGAAGTTCGTGGTGGCCGGAGTGCAGACCGCCGACCTCAAGAAGGGTCCCGGCCATTACCCCAACACGCCCCGTCCC
>JBJTFY010000152.1:0-6941 GCA_046093625.1 Actinomycetota bacterium | reverse complement strand
CCCGGCGCGGCTTGGTGGTCGAGTTGGTGCCCGAGGCCGACATCAGCAACGCCATGTCGCTGAACACCGCGGTGATGACCGGCTCACGGATCTTCGGACCCGCGCTGGCCGCGGCGCTGGTGGGGCCGCTCGGAACGGGGTGGTGCTTCATCGCGAACGGGGTGTCGTTCCTGGCCGTGCTCGGCTCGCTGGCGATGATCGACGTGTCCGAGCTCCGGGTCTCGCCGCGGGCGCCCGCCGGCGGCACCCCCGTGCGCGACGCGTTGCGGTTCGTTCGGCGTGACCGCGAGTTGCTGACGCTGCATCTCGTCCTCGTGGTCGTGAGCACCTTTGCGTTCAACTACTCGGTGTCCCTGCCGAAACTGAGCGCCGTACGGTGGGGCGACGAGCGCTGGTTCGGCTGGGTGTTGGCGGTGGTGAGCGTCGGAAGCGTCACCGGTTCGTTGTTGGTCGCGTCACGTCGGCGTGCCTCGGTCCGTCTCTTCTACGCGAGCGTGACTCTTCTCGGCGTCGCCGGTCCGTTCGTCGCGTGGGCTCCCTCGGGTTGGTGGGCCTTCGTCGGCGCGATCCCGCTCGGCATCGGTGGCGCCGGGTTCCTGTCGAACTTCAACGGGTTGGTGCAGCAGAAGTGTCCGCCCGACATGCGCGGTCGACTCCTGGCCTTGTCCGCGGTGGCGTTCCTCGGTTCGACCCCGATTGGTGGGCCCGTCACCGGTGTGATCGCCGACTCGTGGGGGGCGGAATGGGCCTTGGCGGACGGCAGTCGCGTGTCGTTGGTCGCGGTCGCGGTGGCCCTGGGTCTGAACTCGCTCGGTCGCCACCGAACGATGCCGGTACCCTGACGACATGTCCGTCGGTCAGGTCATGCGCGTCATGGAGTGGGCGACGATGTCGTCGGTCGAACGCGATCGCCTCGTCGATCGTGACATCGACGCCATGATCCCGGCGTCGTTACGCGAGCAGATCGCGAGCCTCATCGCCGACGTGCGCGCCCGGGGTGACGCGGCGGTCGTCGACGCCTTGCGCACGTTCGACAAGGTCGAGGTCGAGCCCGCGGGACTGCGGGTTTCGGACGCCGAATGGGATGCCGCCGCGTCGCGGGTCGAGCCGGTGGTGGTGGCGGCCATCGACGACATGATCGACCACATCCGGCGTTTCAACGAACAGGTTCTCGCCCGACGGGCCGATTGGAGTTTCGAGAGCGATCCCGGTCTGGTGGTCGGCGAGCGCACGAGCGCCATCGCCTCGGCCGGGCTGTTCTGTCCCAGCGGCAAGGCCAGTTATCCGAGCGTGTTGGCCCAACTCGGCACACCGGCGGTGGTGGCGGGAGTGGCGCAGGTGGCGGTCGTGGTTCCGCCGCAGCCCGGCGCCAACGGTGCGGTCGACCCGGTGGTGTTGATGGTGGCCCGCGCCCTCGGATTGCGCGAGGTGTTCCGCGCGAACGGGCCGGCCGGGGTGGCGGCCTTGGCCTTCGGCACCGAGAGCATCCCGCGGGTCGTCTAGGTGATGGGTCCAGGTTCGTTGCCGGTCACCGTGGCCCAGATGGAGGTGCAACGACACGGCACGTCGACTCAGATGGCACTCGGGCCGACCGAGAGCCTCGTGATCGCCGACGACTCCGCCGATCCGATGCGCTTGGCCGCCGACTTGTTGATCGAGGCCGAGCACGGAACCGACAGCTGCACGTTGTTGGTCACCGTGTCGGCCCACCTCGCGGCGAGGGTGGAGGACGAACTGGTGCGACAGATCGCGGCGTTGCCTCGTGAGCGCGCCGAGGCCGCCGCATCCTCGCTCGGCGTGAATGGGGGGTGCGTCATCGTGCGCTCGCTCGACGAGGCCTGCGAGGTGGCCAACGCGTTCGCTCCCGAGCATCTGCAGGTGGCGGTGGCCGACGGAGCGGTCGATGCCGTGGTCGGGCGGCTCGTGCACGCGGGCGAGATTCTCATCGGCCAGCACACCCCGTTCTCGGCGGCCAACTTCGTGATCGGGTGTCCGGCCTCGTTGCCGACCAACGGTTTCGCGCGGGTGACGAGCGGAGTGACCGTCGACGCCTTCTTGAAGCGCACCGCGGTGGCCCGCGCCGACGAGAACGCGTTGCGGCGCATCGCCCCGAGCGTGATCGCCTTGGCCGACGTCGAGGGTTTCCCGGCGCACGCCAACGCAATCCGTGCCCGCTTCTCGTAGGTTTGCCCGCATGACGTGCGCCATCATGTGGTTCCGTCGCGACCTGCGACTCGCCGACACTCCCGCCTTGCTGGCCGCGCTGGCCGAGCACACCGAGGTGGTTCCGGTGTTCGTGGTCGACCCCCTGTTGATGGACCGCTCGGGGGCGCCGCGCCGTGCGTTCATGTGCGACGCGTTGAACTCCCTCGACGATTCCATGGGCCGGGCCCTCGTGTACCGATACGGCGATCCGGCCGAGGTCATCCCCGCGTTGGTGGCCGAGGTGGGGGCGTCGGCGGTGTACGCCGCGCGTGATTTCGCGCCGTACGGAATCCGCCGTGATGGCGCGGTGAGTGAGCGACTCGCGGCGGTCGGCGTGCCGTTGCGCTTCGTGGGCTCGCCCTACGCGGTGAATCCCGGTTCGATCCTGAAAGACGACGGAACCTCGTACTCGGTGTTCACGCCGTTCTCGAAGCGTTGGTTGGCCCACGGGTGGGACCGACCGCTCGACGCGCCGCGCGACCCGAACTGGGTCGGTGCACCGACCGTGCCCTGCCAAGGTCGGCCACCGCGCCCCGACGTGACCTTCGAGATGCCGCCGTTCGACGAACCCGGCGTCCACGCCCAATGGGCCGAGTTCCGCGATCGCGGGGTCGACGGTCTCGACGGATACTCGGAGCGCCGCAACGATCCCGGTGTACCGGGCACCAGTCGGATGTCCATCGCGCTGCGATGGGGCGTCGTGCATCCACGCCAGTTGTTGCAGGATCTGCGGGGCGGGAAGTCGCACGACTCGTACCGCAGCGAGATCGCGTGGCGCGAGTTCTACGGCGACGTCCTGTTCCGTTTCCCCGACTCGGGTTGGCGCAACCTCAACCGCAAGATGGACGCCATGGTCCACGACGAGGGCCCGGTCGCCGCGACGCGCGTCTCGGCCTGGTGGGGGGGCGGGACCGGCGACCCGCTCGGCGACGCGGGCCTGCGCGAGTTGGCCACGACCGGCTGGATGCACAATCGGGTGCGCATGATCGTGGCCAGTTTCCTGGTGAAGGATCTGCATCTTCCGTGGCAGTGGGGGGCGCGCCACTTCATGGCGCACTTGATCGACGGCGATCTGGCCAGCAACGCGCACGGGTGGCAGTGGACGGCGGGTACCGGCACCGACTCGGCGCCGTACTACCGGGTGTTCAATCCGGCACTGCAAGGCGAGCGGTACGACCCGAACGGCGACTACGTGCGCAAGTTCGTGCCCGAGGTGGCCGACCTTCCGACGTCGATCATCCACTCTCCGGGGGGCAAGGGGGGCGCGGTGCCGTTGGGGTACGTGGCGCCGATCGTGGATCACGCGGTCGAACGCGACGAGGCGTTGGCCCGATTGAAGGCCCTCGGCTGAGGTTTCCCCTGCGCCCGGCGGTTGGGGGAGGTCTAAACTGCGAGGGACATGCTTGACGACCGCAAGACCGCCATCCTGCGAGCGGTGGTGCAGGAGTACATCGGCTCCGGGCAACCCGTGGGCTCGACCCACATCGCCAGCGCGCACGACATCAACGTGTCGTCGGCGACCGTGCGCAACGAGATGGCCGTTCTCGAGCAGGAGGGTTTCCTCGCCCAGCCGCACACCTCGGCCGGCCGCATCCCCACCGACAAGGGGTACCGCTTCTTCGTCGACCACCTCAGTCAGCCCGGTCGCCTCGACGACGTGAAGGTGACCCAGGTGCGCCAGTTCTTCGACGGCGCGCACGGTCGCATGGAAGAGCTCCTGGCTCGCACGTCCCAATTGGTCGCCGGGCTCACCAACTACGCCTCGGTCGTGGTCGGCCCCAAGGTCGAGCAGACCGTCGTGCGATCGGTTCAAGTGGTGGGGTTGTCGGCGCGTCAGGCGATGGTCGTCGCCGTGATGTCGAACGGCAACGTCGAGAGCCAGCACCTCGAGTTCGACGCCGAGGTCTCCGAAGCGCGTCTCGGCGCGGCGACGGTCCATCTGCAACGGGGTCTGATGGGTCGCACCCTGACCGACCTCGGCGACGTGTCCGGCACCGGCGACGTCGCCGTCGACGCGGTGTGTGCCAAGGCGGTCGGTGCACTGCGCGGCGCGAACGCCGACAACCCGGTGTACGTGGGTGGGGCCTCGTCGATGGCGTCGGCGTTCGATGCGGTCGACGTGGTGAGACAGGTCCTGCAGACGCTCGAGCAGCAGTACCTCGTGGTGTCGCTCGTGCGCGACATCTTGAACCGCGGCCTGAGCGTGGCCATCGGTGCCGAGCACGGTGTCGAGCCGCTCGCCAACTGCTCGGTGGTGGTGGCACCGGTGGTGGTCGACGGCCAGCAGATGGGCACCGTCGGGGTGCTCGGTCCGACCCGCATGGACTACCCGCAGGCGTTGGCCACCGTCGAGGTGGTGTCCGATCGACTCGGGCGGCGTCTGGGCGAGGGCTGAGTAGACGGTCGACGCCCGCGGGCGGTTGACTGTGATCCGAGATGGTGGACCGACATGGCTGACTACTACGAGTTGCTCGGCGTCGCTCGCAACGCCACTGCGGAGCAGATCAAAAAGGCCTATCGCACGAAGGCCCGCGAACTTCATCCTGATGCCAATCCCGGTGATGCCGCGGCCGAAGAGAAGTTCAAGCAGGTCGCCAAGGCCTACGAGGTGTTGAGCGATCCCGAGGCACGGGCTCGCTACGACCGTTTCGGCGAGTCGGGGGCCACCGGTGGCGGCGACTTCTTCGGTGGTGGCGGACTCGGCGACATTTTCGAGACGTTCTTCGGTGGTGGCAGCCCGTTCGGTCAGCAGCGCGGCCCGGCCGGTCCGCCTCGTGGGCAGGACCTCGAAGTGGTGGCCGACCTCGACTTCGAGCAGGCGGTCTTCGGTGCGACGTTGCCGGTGTACGTGCGCACCGCGTTGGTGTGCGACGACTGCGGAGGTTCGGGCGCGGGTGCGGGCACCCAACCGGTCACCTGCTCGGAGTGCAACGGTCAGGGTCAGGTGCAACGGGTGCGGCAGAGCCTGCTCGGCCAGATGGTCACCATGCAGGCTTGTCAAAGGTGTCGCGGGTTCGGGCGCGTGATCGCGACGCCGTGCGGCGAGTGTTCCGGCGAGGGGCGGGTGGTCACCGTGAAGACCTTCCAGGTCGACGTGCCCGCCGGAGTCGACAGCGGTTCGACGTTGCGTCTCACCGGGCGCGGTGCGGTCGGCCCGCGCGGTGGTGGGGCCGGTGACTTGTTCGTGCACCTGCGAGTGCGCCCCCACGAGCGCTACGAGCGTGACGGCTTCGATCTCGTGACGGTCGTCGAGGTGTCGATCGCCCAAGCGGCACTCGGCGTGTCGCTCGAGTTGCCCACACTCGACGGTGACGAGACCTTGGTGGTACCGGCCGGTACCCAACCGGGTCGCGAGTTCGTGCTGAAGCGACGTGGAGTGCCTCGCTTGCAGTCGAGTGGGCGCGGCGACCTGCGCGTACTCATCTCGGTGAAGGTCCCGACGAAGTTGACCGACGCCGAGGCGCAGTTGCTGCGTTCGTTCGCCGCGGCTCGCGGTGAGGACGTGGCCCCGGCCGACTCGTCCTTCTTCTCGCGCATCAAGTCGGCGTTTTCATGAACGAGCGGCGTCGGGCCGCGGCCCACCTGTTCGTCGACGACCTCGCCCATCCCGTGCCCCGCCCGGACGACGTGCATCACATCCAACGCGTGCTGCGTCTGCGCGACGGCGAGACGGTGTCGGCGAGCGACGGTCGGGGCGGCTGGCGCTCCTGCGAGTGGACGTCGGGAACCCTCACCCCGGTCGCAGACGTGCGCGTCGAACCCCGTGAGCGCTCGTTGGCCGTCGCCTTCGCACTGTGCAAGGGCGACAAACCCGAGACGATCGTTCAAAAGCTCACCGAGTTGGGGGTCGACACGGTCGTGCCGTTCGTCTCGGAGCGCTCGGTGGTGAGATGGGATGCCGAGAAATCGGCGCGCAACGTCGAACGTTGGCGCAAGGTGGCGCACGAAGCGGCGATGCAGAGTCGCCAGGTTCACCTGCCCACCATCACCGACGTCGTGCCGTCGATCGACGATCTCGTGAACCGCTCGTCGTTCGAGTGGGCGGTCGCCGAGCCCGGTGGTGGTGCGCTCGGCGCGACGGTGAGTGCGATCGCCGTGGGCCCCGAGGGGGGCTTCACCGACGACGAACTCACCCGTTTCGTCGTGCGCGTCGGGCTGCCGGGGGGTGTGCTGCGCGCCGAAACCGCCGCAGTGGTGGCCGGGGCCCTGTTGGTCGCGGCTCGCTGAACGAGACGTCCCGCCACGCAGAGTGGTGAGTCGACCGCCTAGATTGGTGCGAGATCACCGACGGCGGTCAGGGAGGCGCGATGGCACAGGACACCGAGGTCGACGACGCCGCCTCCCGCGCCTACAACCAGCGGGTGGGCGAGCGCCTGCGGGCGATTCGCAAGCAGAAGAAGATGTCCCTGCAAGAACTCGAGTCGGTCTCGAACGAGGAGTTCAAGGCCTCGGTC
Source organism: Actinomycetota bacterium (assembly GCA_046093625.1). Taxonomy (GTDB): domain Bacteria; phylum Actinomycetota; class Acidimicrobiia; order Acidimicrobiales; family Ilumatobacteraceae; genus Casp-actino8. The sequence continues at coordinate 282 of JBJTFY010000152.1, read as the reverse complement.
GTGGGTGCCTACGAGCGGGGCGAACGGTCGGTGTCGTTGCCACGACTTCGTCGTCTGGCCGAGATCTACAACGTGCCCACGGAACAGTTGTTGCCGCGCGACACGGTTGGCGGGGGCGACGGGTCGGCGCCCCGTCGCAAGATGGCCGTCGACTTGGTGGCTCTCGGGGCGAAGAAGGGGGCGCCGTTCGAGATGCTCGGGCGTTTTCTGTCGATGATCCAGGTGCAGCGTGGTGACTTCAACGGCCCGGTCCTCACCGTGCGCGCCGACGACGTGCGCGCC
>JBJTFY010000151.1:0-7179 GCA_046093625.1 Actinomycetota bacterium | reverse complement strand
TCGCCAGGGTGCGGTGCCGAGAATCGCCGCGCCCGACAAACCACCCAAACCGAGCATCAACGCCGACGCGTTCCGGGGCTCACCGAGTGAACCGTCGAGCCGGGCCGGGGGCACGGTGATGGGTGCTGGCTCGGCTGTGGTCGTCGTCCGCACGACGGACGTCGTGGTGGTGGTCGTCGTCGTGGTGTCCTCGACGACCGCGGACGTCGCCGGGGGCTGGTACCGAGGTCGACTCGTGGTGGGGACCGGCGCGCGGGTCGTAGTCGTCGGCACACCGATGGCCGCCGAAACAACGCGGGTCCTCGCCCGGAGCGACTCCGGAAGAGCCAGGTAACCGGCCGGCAACGAACTCTGACCTTCGCCAACCGCGAAATCGAGCAGACGGCGCACATCGGCGACCTTCTTCGCCGTGTCGAAGGCCTTGGGGACCATGGCGTAGTCGACCTTGACCATCGGATATGCGAGGGGGTCTTCGGGGGTCGGGTCGGCGACCAAGACTCCCGACGACGTCGTGTCCGCATCGGCGATTCCGCGGGCGATGGAATCATCGGTCGGTCTGACGACCGAACCATCGGGCATCAACACCCCGGCCACCTGCAGACCGAATCGCCGTGCGGTCGTCAAGTCGGTGATTCCGATTGCGCCGCGAACGTTCGTCGATTCCGATTGCGAACCGGTCGGCGATACTCCGTAGAAGAGTCGGAGAGCCACGTTCTTCTGGCCTTGACGCGGAAGATAGGCGGGGTCGGTGTCGACCAACTCGAAGGAGTCGCGCGGATACGCGTACCCGACATAAGCCGGGTTCAAGGCGACACGCCACGTGTCGTTGTTCGTCAAGAACTTCTGCGCCTCGGGATCGACGCTCATCCAGTTCGTCAAGATCTGCGTGGTCGCCGAACGCTCGGCTCGGACCAGTATCCGGTTGATTCCATTGGTCGGAAACCGCACACCCGGGTTCAGGTTCAACAATTCGCGGTCGCGCACGAACGTCTCGATCGACGTGTTGGTCACCAGGCGGGCGACTAACCGTGGCGACAGAACGAGGTTGTCGATGCGTTGACCGGTGAACGGATCCGTCATGTTGTACGCGACGACCACCGCGCTGGCGGCGACTGGCGCGTACGAGAATTCCCGATGATCGGGATGGCCGGCGAGTTCGTCGTCGCTGGCGGGCAGGGCCGTGACGCCCATGTCGACGAGCCCGGCCAGGAAGTTCTCGCGTCCACTCGTGCTGGACGTCTCGGTGTAGTCGACGACCACGGCACCGGCACCCTGGCAAATGCGCGCCGCCCACGCGTAGAAGAGGCTCGCCGACGTCGAGGACCCATCGACGCGCACGTCGAAGTCGGTGATGTTCGGGCAGTCGGCTTGGGAAGGTGCGAACGCGACGGGAATCACGACGTGGGCCGTGGGCAACGTCCCCGGGATGACGGGTTGGGCGTCGTTCTCGTAGACCATGATCGAGCAGGGGTTGGTGGCCGAACACGCCAACTGGGGCAGATTGCTCGCGGGGCGCACCTCGAATTGCGCCGATCCGGTGCCGTCCGCCGCGGTGGAATCGGCGACGCGCGTACCGTTCGACAACGCCGGGAACGGGTCCGCCGTGTAGCAGTCGTCGAGGGAGACCGGGTTGGCCTCGCACTGCACGATGAGCACGTTGTAGACGCCTTGCTGATTCGTCGGGCGGAATCCCGACCAGCTCACCGTCACGACTTCGTTGGTCAGGTCGACCCCGGGGCTGACGGTGGCCGAGCGGCCACCCGTACCCGACGCGGTGGACGACGAGCGAGGGGCTGGTTCGGCCCGCACCATCCCGGCCGAACCGTTGGTGACGACGAGCGACAGGGAGAACACACCGAGGACGACGGCGCTCAGCAGCCGAAGGCGACCGCGGGTCGCCGGAGAGGAGGTGTCGAGGCCGGTCACGTCGAAGGTTTCCGTCCGAGCAGGCGACGGCTCGCCGCACCGGACGACTCGAAACTAGGACCCGGTCGGGGGGCGCGAAAGTGGCGACGGAATCACTTGTACTGAAGTTCAACTCCCGTTCACCTGACGGAAAGCGCGGTGTCAGATCGCGCATCAAGGCTTCCCGACGTGATGATTTCGACCGAGGTGAGCGAAGGTCGCGACACCGACGGTCGGGTGGAGCCCGTGGTCAATCGCAGTGGCGCCGACCGCATCTACCGAGCGGTCGCCACACTCTCCGGATCGATCGTCTTCGTGCTCATGGCACTCATCGGCGGATTCCTGCTGTACCGCGGTGTCGATGCCCTCCGCATCGCCGGTTGGGGCTTCATAACGGAAAGTCAGTGGGCGCCCGACATGGGCGGTGCCTTCGGAATCGCCGCGGTGCTCCCCTACACGATCTCCATTGCACTCGTGGCGTTGGTGATCGCGGTCCCGGTGTCCATCGCGACCGCACTGTTCATCACCGAATACGCGCCACGTCGACTACGGCGCTTCCTGACCGCGACCATCGATTTGCTCGCCGCCGTGCCCAGTCTGATCTACGGCCTGTGGGGATTGTTCTACCTGCAGCCCCGACTCATCACCCTCTCGAAGTGGCTCGCCGACAACCTCGGATTCATACCCTTCTTCGGCGTCAACGAGGACTTCGGGACGTCGCTCGGCGTCTTCCCCTCTTCCACCTTCGTCGCCGGTGTCATCGTGTCCTTGATGGTCATCCCGATCTGCACCTCCGTGATGCGCGAGGTGTTCGGGCAGGCTCCCCCGGGAGAGCGCGAAGGAGCAATGGCCCTCGGTGGAACCCGTTGGGGCGTGGTGCGCGACGTCGTCCTACCGTTCGGTCGCGGCGGAATCATCGGTGGATCGATGCTCGGTCTCGGTCGCGCCCTCGGAGAAACGATCGCGGTGACGCTCATCATCTCGCCGTCGTTCGACGCGAAGTGGTCGATCCTCGAGCAAGGTTCGAACAGCATCGCCGCATTGATCGCCTTGAAGTTCTCGGAGTCCACCGAAACCGGAATCAGTGCGCTCATGGCCGCCGGTCTGGCTCTTTTCGTCATCACCCTCATCGTCAACACCGCCGCATCGACGGTCGTGAACAGGTCGCGCTCGGGTGCGGCCACGGAGATCTGACTCACATGGCCGTCACCTTGTTTCGTCGGAAGTCGATCGACTCGACTCCGAGCGGAGACGAAAGGATCCGCATCAAAGCCGTCGAGTCGGTCGACGTGACGATCATGATCGGTTCGGCGATCGCTGCTTTCGCCCTCGCACAACTCGTCTACGAGACCATCCTGCCCGTTTCGGGAGCTCTCGGATTCGTCGTGTCCTGGTACGCGCTCTTTCTCGTCGTCTCGTGGATCGCCGTGCGCGAGGTGCGAGGGTCGATCCGAGCAAAGGATCACCTCGCGCGAGTTCTGGTCTGGAGCGGAGCCTCGCTCGCGATCGTTCCCCTCGTCCTGATCGTGGCGTACGTGGTCGGCAAGGGATACCACGCCCTACGCCCCCAATTCTTCAGTGAAGATCAGCGCTACGTCGGGGCCCTCAGCGATTCGACGGAAGGTGGCGGGGCCCACGCGATCGTCGGCACCCTGCAGCAAGTCGGCATCGCCAGTCTGATCGCAGTCCCCCTCGGGATCACCACGGCGATCTATCTCAACGAGGTCAAGGGTCGGCTCGCCAAGCCGCTGCGCACCGTGGTCGATGCAATGAGCGCCGTTCCCTCGATCGTCGCGGGCTTGTTCATCTACGCGGCCTGGATCCTCGCACTCGGCAACCAGCAGACCGGGCTCGCGGGTTCTCTCGCGCTGTCGGTCCTGTTCCTTCCGACCGTGACGAGAACCTCCGAGGTGGTGCTGCGACTGGTGCCCGGCGGGTTGCGCGAGGCCTCGTTGGCACTCGGCGGAACCGAGTGGCGAACCACCTCTCGCGTCGTTCTTCCCACCTCTCGCTCGGGTCTCGTCACCGCGGTGATCCTCGGGGTGGCCCGCGTCATCGGCGAGACCGCTCCCTTGATCCTCACCGTTGGTGGAGCGTTCATCATGAACTGGAACCCGCTCTCGGGCAAGCAGGATTCGCTGCCCTTCTTCGTCTTCCGACTCATTCGTTTCCCGCAGGAGGCTCAGATCGCCCGCGCCTGGACCGGTGCTCTGGTGTTGATGATCCTCGTGCTCGTTCTCTTCGTCGTCGCGCGCGCGATCGGCGGACGGGGACCCGACCACATCGGCCGTATCAAGAAATGGCGTCTACAGAGAAAGGGTCTGGCATGACCGACCTCGATTCCACAACCTCCGTCACCACGACGGCCACCGCCACGGCGGTCCTCGACGACGACTCGCGTGGGGCGGCCGGGCTCACCGCACGCGACGTCGCCTGCTGGTTCGGCCCGAAGAAGGTCCTCGAAGGCGTGAGCCTCGACATGGCACCCGGGCAGGTGACCGCGCTCATCGGCCCGTCGGGCTGCGGCAAGAGCACCTTCCTGCGCACGTTGAACCGCATGCACGAACTCGTTCCCGGGGCGACCCTCGGCGGGGAGATCCAGATCAACGGCGTCGACATCTACCGCGGTGCGATCCCGGTGACCGATGTGCGACGACGGATCGGCATGGTGTTCCAGAAGCCGAATCCGTTCCCAGCCATGACCGTCGCCGAGAACGTCGTGTCAGGGCTGAAACTCTCCGGCTTGAAGGTGACCAAGTCCGATCGCGAGGACCTCATCGAATCGTGCCTCACCAAGGCCGGACTTTGGAACGAGGTGAAGAACCGGCTCGGAGACCCAGGCCGGGCTCTGTCGGGTGGTCAACAGCAACGTCTGTGCATCGCCCGCTCGCTCGCGGTGAGCCCACAGGTGCTGTTGATGGACGAACCCTGCTCGGCCCTCGACCCCACCTCGACCCGACGCATCGAACAGACGATCAGCGAGATCTCCGAGTCGGTCACGATCGTGATCGTCACCCACAACATGCAACAGGCTCAACGAGTCTCGGACCGTTGCGCCTTCTTCCTCGCCGCCGAGAACGAGCCAGGACGCATCGTCGAAGAAGGTCTCACGAAGGACATCTTCACCAATCCGCGCGACCCTCGCACCGAGGACTACGTGAACGGGCGATTCGGATGAGACGTCTCCCCCGATTGACCATCGCCGCGGCGCTCGTCGCCGCGCTCGTCGTGTCGACCGGTGCATCGGTGGCCTCCGCCTCGGACCCCGTCGACGGTGCCGGATCGACATGGAGTCAGATCGCCGTCGACCAGTGGCGCGCCGACGTGGCCCGCCAAGGTCTGGTCGTGAACTACCAGGGTGTGGGCTCCACCGCCGGTCGAGTGGCCTACTACCAAGCCCAGGTCGACTTCGCGGTGAGCGAGATCCCGTTCCAATCGGCGCAATACGACCGGCAGGGGAATCTGCTCGCCGACGAAACCCAACTCGCCGCCTCGCGACCCTACGCCTACCTGCCGATCGTGGCCGGAGGCACGTCGTTCATGTACAACCTCAAGGCCAACGGACAGCGCATCACCGATCTCAAGCTCTCGCCGACGACCGTGGCCAAGATCTTCACCGGTCAGATATCCATGTGGAACGACCCGCTGATCGCGGCCGACAATCCCCAGCGCGTGCTCCCCGCGACTCGCATCAAGCCGGTGATTCGTTCGGATGGTTCGGGCACCACGGCCCAGTTCACGGCATTCATGGTCTCGGAAACTCCGTCGGACTGGAACGTGCTGTGCCAGCGGGCGAACCTCGGGTCTTCGTGTCCGTCGACCTCGCTGTATCCGGACTTCCCCAACTCGGGCTTTGCCGCGCAACAGTTCTCCGACGGAGTGGCCAACTTCGTCGCCGCCCAGTACAACGACGGGGCCATCACCTACGTCGAGTACGGCTACGCGAAGGAACGCGGATTCCCCGTGGCCTCGCTCAAGAACTCGTCGGGCAACTTCGTGCAGCCGAGCGCGGTGAACGTCTCGGTCGCCCTGCAGGGTGCGCGCATCAACGACGACGGCACCCAGGTGTTGAGCGGCGTGTATCGCAATTCCGATGCGCGCGCCTACCCCGTCTCCAGCTACTCGTACATGATTGTCCCGACCAGTGAAGCCTCGCCGTTCAATGCATCCAAGGGTGAGAGCCTCAGCGAGTACATCTTCTATTTCCTCTGCGCCGGCCAACAGAAGGCCGAGCAACTGGGCTATGCACCGCTACCCAAGAATCTCGTCGAGTTCGGGTTCGCCGCCGTGGCCCGAATCCCCGGCGCGGTCGCTGCACCGGCGATCGACCAATGCTCGAATCCCACCATCACCGGTGGCTTCCTCGTGCCCAAGGCGACGACGGCGACCACAGCGCCACCGAGTGGACCGGGATCGGTCGGTGGGACCGGTGGTGGAGGAGCGACAACCGGGCCCGGCACCACCGACACGACCGTTCCCGGCGCCACGAACGAACCGGGAACCGCCGAGAACACCGGCGAGGAGACCGTGGATGCCTCCGGCGGCGGGATCGCCGTCGCCACACCGGGCGTCGCCATGGCAACGAGCGTCGAGATCGACACCCGGCAATCCGGAACACCCGTCCTGGTGTACGTGGCCATCGTGCTGCTGATCCTCCTGATCGTCGTCGGACCCCCGATCGTGGCCGGTCGACTGCGCCCGTCCGTCAAACGTTAGGAACCGCACCCGCATGACCCGCAAACATCTCATGATCGTCGCCTTGGCCGTCGTTTCGTTCGGTTCGATGACCGCGTGTTCCGGTGACTCTTCGTCGACCTCCACGACGCCGGCGATCGGGCTGCCCGATCCGCCGCTTCCGTCCGACGTCAACGCGATCCCCTTCGTCTCGGGTGCGATCGCTGCGGCCGGCAACGCCGACGTTCGCATGCAGTTGCTTCCCGAGTCACCCGTCGACGATCCCGACGTCCTGGTTCTCGACGTTCAGGTGACGAGCGGCGCGCTCGAACCGTTCGACCTCACCCCCGAGATGTTCCGCGTCTACACGCTCGACGGGAAGTCCTACACGCCCGAGGCGGTCGGCGAGATCGAGCGTTTCGGAGAGTCCACGTTGAACACCGGCGAGACCTACGAAGGGTTGCTGGCGGTCCGCGTCACCACGGGTTCCGTGCCCGCGTTGGTCCTCGCCGACCTCACCGATCTCGGGGAGCGCTTCTTCGCCGTTGCCTTCTCGCTCGATCCCGACTTCGTGCCCGAGGCTCCCGAGAGCTGATCAGT
>JBJTFY010000150.1:0-4061 GCA_046093625.1 Actinomycetota bacterium | reverse complement strand
TGGTCAACTGGATGAAGAGGTCGTGCTCGGGATAGAGCCCCGGGGCCACCTGCGGGCTCTTGTAGTAGAAGCTCAGCCACTCCTGGATGCCGCCCATGCCGGCGCGGGCCGCGAGGTCGCTGAACAGGATCAGGTCGAGGGCCAGCGGTGCGGCCAGGATCGAATCGCGACAGAGGAAGTTCACCTTGATCTGCATCGGGTAGCCCAGCCAGCCGGTGATGTCGATGTTGTCCCAACCCTCCTTCGCATCTCCGCGCGGGGGGTAGTAGTTGATCGACACCTTGTGGAACACGTTGCCGTAGAGCTCGGGATACTTCGTCGGTTGCAAGATGTCCTCGAGAACCCCGAGCTTCGACTCCTCCTTGGTCTTGAAGTTCTCCGGGGCGTCGAGCACCTCTCCGTCACGGTTGCCGAGAATGTTGGTGCTGTACCAGCCCGACAGTCCGAGCATGCGGGCCTTGAGCATGGGCGCGAGCACGGTCTTCATGAGTGTCTGGCCGGTCTTGAAGTCCTTGCCGCTGATGGCGATGTTGCGATCGGTCGCCAGTTGCCGGAGCACGGGTGCGTCGACGGCCAGGTTCGGCGCGCCGTTGGCGAACGGCACGCCCTCGAGCAGTGCGGCGTACGCGTACAACTGGGCCGGCGAGACGGTCTCGTCGTTGGCGTCGATGGCCTTCTCGAACGACTCGAGGTCGAGGTGCGCGCGACCGGGCTCGATGAAGATCTCGGTGCTGGCGCACCAGATCATGACGAGGCGGTCGCACTGCTTCTCTTCCTTGAAGCGGTTGATGTCCTCGCGGATGGCGTTCAGCATGGCCCGCTTGCTGGTGGTGGGCTTCACGTGTTCGCCGTCGAGGTTGCGGGCGTACTTGCGCTCGAAGGCGGCCTGCATGGGACGGACCTCGCGCAGGGCGTCGCTGATGGATTCGATGTGCTTGCCGCTCTCGAGCACCCCGGCGCGGCTCGCCGAGACGTAGGCGTCGTCGGGGAACACGTCCCAGGCGCCCCACACGATGTCGTCGAGGGTGGCCAGGGGCACGAAATCCTTGATGAGGGGCGTGCGGTCCTCGGTGCGCTTGCCGAGGCGGATGGTGCCCATCTGGGTGCGCGAGCCGATGGGGGAGCCGAGACCCCGCTTGGAGAGTTCGACGCCGGCGATGAGGGTGGAGGCCACGGCGCCGAGGCCGACGGTGAGCACTCCGAGACGGCCCGTGGCCGGCGCGACAGTGGGGGACGGGGGTGTGGTCATGGGATCAGGCTAGGCGCACGAGGGTCGCCGTAACATCACCCCCGTGACCAACGAGCCCGTCGTGACCGCTCCCGACGGAGCGCGACGCACCCCCGGCGGGGCGATTCTGATGGACGGCAACGCCCTGCGTGACGAGATCGTCGCGCGTCTCGCCACCACCATTCGCGACGCCGGGGCGCCCCCGGTGTGTTTGGCGACCGTGCTGGTCGGAGACGACGCCCCCAGTCAGCGATACGTGCGCAACAAGCACGTGCAGGCGGCCAAGGCGGGCATGGTGAGTCGCAACGAGGTGTTGCCCGCCGACGTGGGGCAGGCCCGGGTGGAAGAAGTGGTGGCGTCGTTGGCCGCCGACCCGTCGGTGCACGGCATCTTGGTGCAGAGCCCGTTGCCCGCTGGTTACGACGAGGAGGCGGTGCTGCGCTCGATCCCCGCCGACAAGGACGTCGATGGCCTGACGTCGGAGTCGATGGGTCGACTCGTGCGCGGATTGCCCGGCCTCGTGGGTTGCACTCCGCTCGGCGTGATGCGACTGCTCGAGCGCTACGGCGTGGCCACGCAGGGGCGCCGGGCCGTGGTGGTGGGCCGCTCGATGTTGGTCGGTTTGCCGCTGTCGTTGTTGCTCGCGCGCAAGGGGGTCGACGCCACCGTCACGATCGCCCACAGTCGCACCACCGACCTCGTCGAGGTGTGTCGCTCCGCCGACATCATCGTGGGGGCCGTGGGTCAGGCCGGCCTGATCACGGCCCGGCACGTGCGGCCCGGGGCGGCCGTGATCGACGTGGGGATCTCGCGGACCGCCGCCGGGGTCGTGGGCGACGTGGCCTTCGACGAGGTGCAGGCGGTGGCCGGCGCCATCACCCCCATGCCCGGCGGAACCGGACCCATGACCATCGCCTGCCTGCTCGAGAACACCTTGACCGCGGCCCGCTTGCAGGGGGCTTTCCCGGCCTGACCGACCGGCGCGGGTTGTGATCCCGTTGCGGGGCTGGCACACTTGGAGCCGATGAACGCGAACCTCACCTCCATGTCGCTCGCGCTCGTCGTAGTAATCCTCTGACGCGTTCGTATCCTCGAACGCGTCCCTCGGCCTCCCAACAGGGGGGCTGTTTCGTTTTCGGGGTTCGACACCGTCGGATGAGCCAGCCAGAACCAACACTCCGGCCCACGCGGTCGGCACACACGACACAGGAACCGACATGACACAGAAGATCACCGGCGCGCAGGCCCTGATCAGGGCCCTCGAACTGGAGAACGTCGACACCATCTTCGGGTTGCCCGGCGGTTGCATCCTGCCCGCCTACGACCCGTTGCTCGACAGCCCGATCCGGCACATCCTCGTGCGCCACGAACAAGGCGCCGGACACATGGCCGAGGGATACGCCCACGTCACGGGTCGGCCCGGCGTCGCCATGGTCACCTCGGGTCCGGCGGCGACCAACATGGTCACGCCGCTCTGCGACGCGTACATGGACTCGATCCCCATGATCTGCATCACCGGCCAGGTGCCCACCACCGCCATCGGTACCGATGCGTTCCAGGAGTGCGACACCGTCGGCATCACCCGCAGCGTCACCAAGCACAACGAACTCATCATGTCGGCCGACGACGTCCCGCTGATGGTTCGTCAGGCGTTCCACATCGCCACCACGGGTCGCCCCGGCCCGGTCCTGCTCGACCTGCCCAAGGACGTCTTGCAGAATTCGATGACGTGGCATTGGCCCTCCGACGACGAGGTGCTCGACAGCCTCCCGGGCTACAAGCCGGTGAGCAAAGGTCATCCGCGCATGATCAAGGAAGCGGCGCGCATGATCCTCGACGCCCGTCAACCGGTCATCTACGCCGGTGGCGGAATCCTGAAAGCCCGCGCCGCCGACGCTCTGCGCGAGTTGGCCGAGCTGATCGACACCCCGGTCGTCACCACCCTCATGGCCCGCGGTGCGTTCCCCGACGATCACCCGTTGTGTCTCGGCATGCCCGGAATGCACGGCAACGCCACGGCCATCACGGCGATGCAGAAGAGCGACCTGCTCATCACCCTCGGCGCGCGTTTCGACGACCGCATCACCGGAAAAGTCGCCACCTTCGCGCCGGACGCCAAGATCATCCACGTCGACATCGACCCCGCCGAACAGGGCAAGGTCCGTCGCCCCGACGTGCCGATCGTTGGCGACTGCCGCATCGTCATCGAGGAGATCGTCAAGGCAATCAAGGATCTCCTCGTCGCAGGTGAGCGCCAGACCGACATCGCCCCGTGGCGCAGTCGTGTGTCCGGTTGGCAGGAGCAGTTCCCGCTCACCTACGAGCAGAGCGAACCCGGTGAGGCGCTGAAGCCGCAGTACTGCCTCGAGCGACTTCGCGACCTCGCCCCGGAGGGCACCATCCTCGTTGCGGGCGTGGGTCAGCACCAGATGTGGTCCTCGCAGTACTGGAAGTTCGAGGAGCCGTACACCTGGGTGAACTCGGGTGGGCTCGGCACGATGGGGTTCTCCGTGCCCGCAGCGATCGGCGCAAAGGTTGGCCACCCCGACAAGACGGTGTGGGCAATCGACGGTGACGGTTGTTTCCAGATGACCGCACAGGAACTGGTCACTGCCACCACCGAGGGAATCCACGTGAAGATCGCGATCCTCAACAACACCTACCTCGGCATGGTGCGACAGTGGCAGGAGATGTTCTACGGCGAGCGTTACTCCGAGGTCGATCTCTCCGGCTGCCCCGATTTCGTGAAGTGGGCCGAGGCAATGGGTTGTGTGGGAATCCGCGTCGAGTCGCCCGAGGAGATCGAGGCGGCCATCGACAAGGCGAACAGCAT
>JBJTFY010000149.1:0-3208 GCA_046093625.1 Actinomycetota bacterium | reverse complement strand
CCGAGATGGTGATGCCCGGTGACAACGTGACCATGACCGTGGAGCTCGGTAAGCCGATCGCCATGGACGAGGGTTTGCGTTTCGCCATCCGTGAGGGTGGTCGTACCGTGGGCGCCGGCCGCGTCACCAAGATCATCAAGTGATCGGCTGACGAACCATGGCTCAAATCATCCGCATCCGCCTCAAAGCGTTCGATCACGAGATCATCGACCAGTCGACGCGCAAGATCGTCGAGACCGTCGCCCGCACCAACGCCACGGTGCGCGGACCCATCCCGTTGCCGACCGACAAGCACCGCTACACGGTCATCCGCGGACCGCACATCGACAAGGACTCCCGCGAACACTTCGAGATGCGCATCCACAAGCGCCTCATCGACATCGTCGACCCGAAGCAGCAGACCATCGACAGCCTGCAGCGCATCGACCTGCCGGCCGGTGTCGAGGTGGAGATCAAGGTCCAGAACGCCTGAGTACTTCGAGCAGGCCCGGTCGCCCCGCTCGCGCGGTGTGACCGGGCTTTTTCGTTGTCCGGCTCTTACGGAATTCACACCCGGGCCGCTGGGACACGGACACTGGCGACGGGCAAGATTTCGTCGTGACCGACATGTTTCCTCCCCCGCAATTGCCCGCACCCCACCCGGGCGACGACTCGAACGACGATCCCCGGGCGGCGCGTCGGCGCGGACTCGTGCTGACCGCGGTGGTCCTGGCCGCCGTGTTGGGTGGATTCATCGGAGCCCAGATCGCCCAAGATGGTGGCGACGACGGCACCGTCGCGACGACGTCCGTCGTGCCCCCGGTCGACGACGGGTCGATCGACCCCGAACCGGGCTCGAGCGCGACCCCGGTCGTCACGGCGGCGCCCACCGACGGCGACGTGCCGGCCATGAACGTGGCCGAGGTGGTCGCGATCATCGAGCCCAGCGTGGTCACGGTGGTCTCGGAGATCGACGAAGGTTTCGGCGCCGGTCAGGGCACGGGAACCGGTGTGGTGATCACCGCCGACGGCGAGATCCTCACCAACGCCCATGTGGTCGACGGAGCGTCGTCGGTGAGCGTGCTCTTCGGCGACAGCATCGACCCGATCCCGGCCACGGTGCTGGCGACCGACGTCGGTAACGACCTCGCGCTGTTGCGCATCGACGCCACCGGTCTCACCCCGGCGGTGTTCGCCGACCCGGCATCGATCCGAGTTGGCGACGAGGTGGTCGCGGTCGGTTTCGCACTCGACCTCGATGGTGGCCCCACGGTGACCCGCGGGATCATCTCGGCCCTGAACCGCACGATCGAGAACGGTGACGGTGCCCTCGACGGGCTCATCCAGACCGATGCGGCGATCTCGTCGGGGAACTCCGGCGGGCCGCTCGTGAACTCGCGCGGACAAGTGGTGGGGATCAACACCGCGGTGTTCACGAGCACCGCCAACACCGCGGCGAACAACGTGGGTTTCTCGATCTCGGTGGGCGAGGCCCTTCCGGTCATCGACGAACTGCGCGCGATGTCGAATGGCGCGCAACGCATCGAGGGATATCTCGGTGTCGGATTGCAGGGGCGCGACGACGGTGGTCGTGGTGCGCTCATCACCGAAGTCGCCCCGGATTCGCCGGCCGCCGAAGCCGGTCTCGAAGCGGGGGACATCGTGGTGTCGGCCGGAGGGACGCCGGTCGACGGACAGCCGGCCTTCGTCGCGGCCATCCGCGACAAGTCGCCCGGCGACACCATCGAAATCGAGGTGTTGCGTGACGGAGAGCGGCTGTCGTTGAGTGCCACGCTCATCCAACGGCCCGTCGAATAGCGGTTCGGGAGTACGGTGCGGTCATGTTGGATGCGCACCTCGGGGGATCTCGTCCGTTCGGTCTGAACTACTGGCCGTTGCCCGAGGACGATCCCGGCGTCGAGATCCCGCGCGAGTCGATCCGATTGGTGAGCCCCGATGGTGCATTGGTGCGGGGCCTGTTGTGGACCCCACCGCGTGGTCGAGCGTGGAAGACCGCGGTGATCCTGTCGCATCCCCGCGGTGACTTCAGCGTGCACTACGCCGCGCCGTTGTTGGCCGCCGCGGGGTACGCGGTCCTGGGGTTCGGTACGCGGTACATGAACAACGACACCGACTGTCTGCACGAGGCGTGCACGATCGATGTGCAGACGGTCCACGACGAGATGCGTCGGCGCGGGGCCGAGGCCGTGGTGTTGCTCGGGAATTCCGGTGGCGGTTCGTTGCTGGCGCTCGCGCACGTCGAGCGGGGTATCGGTGACGGTTGGGTCGGCATGGCCGCACACCCCGGTGAAGGCGTGTTCATGTTGCAGGTGATCGATCCGAGCGTGATCGACGAGGACGATCCGTTCTCGACCGACCCCGAACTCGACATGTACAACCCCGACAACGGATGGCGGCCGTGGCCCGAGCCCAGTGCCTACGACTCGCAGTGGCTGCAGCGGTACCGCGCCGCCCAAGTGGCCCGGGTCGCCCGCATCGACGCCATCGCCCGGGCCAGCATCGAGGAGTCGACCGCGGCCGCCGGCCAGCTGCGCGGGCTCGACAAGACCTCCGACGTGGGGTCGTGGCGCGAGCAACGCCGGCGGGCGGTGTTCACCAAGTACCTGACGATCTACCGCACCCTGGCCGACCCGGCGTACCTCGATCTGTCGATCGACCCCGACGACCGGCCCATGGGCTCGTTGTTCGCCTTTCCGGATCCCTTCGACGCCAATTACGGGCGGGGGGGACTAGCACGCACCATGACGGCCCGCGGCTGGTTGAGCACCTGGAGCGGGCTGTCGAGCCACGCGAAGTTGGCCGACACGATGCCGCACGTGAAGGTGCCCACCATCCTCGTGCATCCCACGGCCGACACCGAGATCCGGGTGTGGCAGGCCAAGGAGATCGTCGACAAAAGTGGCGCGGCCGATCGGACCTACGTGGAGATGAAGGGGGCACCCCATTACCTCGAGGGCCATCGCCGAGAGGCCCTGGCCCACGTGGCCGACTGGTTGGCCCGGCGCTTCCCCTGAACTACTTATCCACAGCCCTGTGGATAAGTAGTCACGGCGGTCCGGTCGCGGAACAAATCCGCGGGGGAATACCTGCTCGGCCCGGGTTGGGGCGGGGTGTTTGCGCAGGTAGCGTTCCCGACTCGTGCCCCTCGGGGCGTCAATCGATGTCCGTGTGAGCCCGGTCCGCCGGGGACCACATGGCAAAAACCGAA
>JBJTFY010000148.1:0-5488 GCA_046093625.1 Actinomycetota bacterium | reverse complement strand
CTCCATGGGTCCGAGGATCTGCACCCCGGGCGTGTCGGTCGGGACCAGGATCTGGGAGTGACGACGATGCGGCGGCGCGTCGGGGCTGGTCATCAACATGCAGATCATGATCTTGCAGCGCGGGTCACCGGCGCCGGAGATGTAGTACTTCTCGCCGTTGATGACCCACTCGTCACCATCGAGCACCGCACGACACTCGAGGTTCTTCGCGTCCGACGACGCGACGTCGGGCTCGGTCATGGCATAGGCCGAACGGATCTCGCCGGCCAACAGCGGCTCCAACCACTTCTTCTTCTGCTCGGGCGTGCCCACCCGCTCGAGCACCTCCATGTTGCCCGTGTCGGGCGCGCTGCAAGATCATGATCTGCATGTTGATGACCAGCCCCGACGCGCCGCCGCATCGTCGTCACTCGCAGATCCTGGTCCCGACCGACACGCCCGGGGTGCAGATCCTCGGACCCATGGAGGTGTTCGGCGAGGACGACGCCCCCCACGGACACATGCACTTGCGCTTCACCGACGTGCGCGTGCCGGCGTCGAACATGCTGCTCGGCGAGGGCCGCGGTTTCGAGATCTCGCAGGTGCGCCTCGGACCGGGTCGTATCCACCACTGCATGCGCTCCATCGGCGCGGCCGAACGTGCGCTCGAGTTGATGATCCGTCGTGGTCTCAGCCGAGAGGCCTTCGGCAAGCCCATCGCTCGTCTGGGCAAGAATCCCGAGGTGATCGCCAAGGCGCGCATCGAGATCGAGGCGTGTCGTCTGATGGTGTTGCGGGCCGCCAAGGCCATGGACACCCTGGGCAACGCCGAGGCACGGGTGTGGGTGAGTGCGGGGAAGGCGATGGTGCCCATTCGCGTGTGCGCCATCATCGACGAGGCCATCCAGTTCCACGGTGCCACCGGTGTGTCGCAGTGGACGCCGTTGGCCCGTCTGTACGCCAGTCAGCGCACGCTGCGTCTGGCCGACGGTCCCGACGAGGTGCATTGGCACGTGGTGGGTCGCAACGAGATCTCCCGTTACGAAGGCGAGGACAACGACACCACCCGTCAGGCCCGCGAGCGCATGGGCATGTTCTCGGGGCCGGCCTGACCATGACCGTCGTCGTGAGCAAGGACATCGCCGCGTCGCCCGACGCGGTGTGGTCGATGGTCAGCGATCTGACCCGCATGGGGGAGTGGTCGCCCGAGAACCAGGGTGGCGAGTGGGTGAAGGGCGCCACGGGTCCGGCCGTGGGTGCGCTCTTCAAGGGCCGCAACTCCAACGGAAAGAGGAGCTGGAGCACCACGGTCAAGGTGAACGAGTTCGACCCGCCGCACAAGATCAACTTCTCGTTGATGGTCGGTCGCTCGGCGTGGTGCGACTGGGTGTGGGAGGTCGCGCCGTCGGCCACCGGAACCTTGGTGACCCATTCGTGGACCGATCGTCGCAGCAAGTTCGCCAACTGGTTGGGCGGAAAGGTGAGCGGCGTGACCGATCGGGCCGCTCACAACCGGGCCAACATGGAACGCACCTTGGACGCGTTGGCCGGAGCGCTTCGTGGAAGTTGAGATGATCGTCGAGATCCCCCAAGGGTCTCGCAACAAGTACGAGATGGACCACGACACCGGGGCCATCTGGTTGGACCGCACGCTGTTCACGGCCACGCAGTACCCGTTGGACTACGGCTTCTTCCCGAACACGCTCGGCGAGGACGGTGATCCCTTGGACGCGCTCGTGTGGTTGAGCCAGCCCACGTTCCCCGGTTGCCACGTGTGGGTGCGACCGGTGGCGGTGTTTTGGATGGAGGACGAGGCGGGCGGCGACGCCAAGGTGTTGTGCGTGCCGTCGCACGATCCGCGTTTCACGAACTACGTCGACATCGGCGACCTACCCGAGCATTTGTTGGCCGAGGTCGGCAACTTCTTCGAGGTCTACAAACTGATCGAACCCGGCAAGGACACCACGGTGCGGGGCTGGGAGGGTCGCGAGGCCGCCGAGAAGGAGATCGCGGCCGCCAAGGCCCGCTACACGCACTGAGTCAGTGCGGCGAGGGAGTGATCTTGCCGGTGCTCTAGGGTCTCCCGCATGGGGACCCTGGAGAACCGCGCCATCGCCGAACGCCATTGGGAGTTCATGTACGCCAAGGACTGGGAAGGTGTCGCCTCCCAGTTCGCGGCCGATGCCGAGTACATGGATGTCGGTGCCGTTCCGCCGGCCATCGGGCCGCGTGCCATCGCCGACCGTCTACGGCTCGGACTCGGTCCCACCGCCAAGATGGTCCACCGACCGGACCGGGTGCTGGCCGAGGGCGACACCGTGGTGACCATCCACGTCGAGGAATGGCACTTCCACACCGGCGAGGTGATCGCGCATCCGTTCACCTCGGTGATGCGCATTCGTGACGGGCTGATCCACGAATGGCACGACTACTCGCACCTCAACAATCTGCTCGACAAGGCCCCTCATTGGTGGATCGAGTACATCATGAGCGGGGGCACCACCCCGATCCCCTGAACGGGCGATGAATCAGAGGCCGGTGACGAGGGTCAGCACCGCCACCACCATCAGCACGACCGCGGGCGCGGTGTTGGCCGCGGTGTCGCGGGCGCGCAGGTGCAACGCGGTGGCGAGGAAGAAGTAGACGCTCAGGCACAGCGCCGCGTAGGTGCCGGGCGCGTCGTTCGAGAACCCGATGAGCAATCCGAGCGCGCCGGCGACCTTGGTGATGCCCAGGGCGGGGATCACGCGGGTCGGCATACGAAGTCGCTGCATGCTCTCGACGATCTGCGGCAGCAGCTTGAAGTCGGCCACGGCCGAAGCCACGCACACCAGAGCCAAAGACACGGACAGGACGACGTTCACGACTTCCACGAGGGAAATCTAACTTCTGGTGGGTGGTGTGAGCCCCACATTCAAGCCATGGGGGCTAGGTTGCGATGATGGAAGACGTCGACATCCTCCGAGAACTCGAACCGGAGGCCGAGCGTCTGCTCAATCGCCACCTCGAAACCGCCGAGGAGTGGTATCCACACGAGCACGTTCCGTGGGAGCGGGCCGCGCGGCTGGCGTCCGACGGCTACACGCACGGTGAGGCTCCGCTCTCGGACGGGGCGCGATCGGCGTTGTTGGTGAACCTGCTCACCGAGGACAACCTGCCGTGGTACACCCGCACGATCTCGCGCATGTTCGGAGGCGACTCGGCCTGGGGCGCCTGGGCCCAGCGTTGGACCGCGGAGGAGGGGCGACACGCCATCGTGATGCGCGACTACATCACGGTGAGCGGACTCGTCGACCCCAAGGTGTTGGAGGACGGTCGCATGGCCCAGGTCAGCAGCGCGATCGTTCCCGAACCCAGCACGGCCGCCGACGGCATGTGTTACGTCGCGATCCAGGAGTTGGCGACCCGCATCTCACACCGCAACACCGGAACCCAGTTGAACGACCCCGCCGGATACAACGTGATGATGAAGTTGTCGTCGGACGAGAACCGTCATCATCTCTTCTATCGCGACCTCGTCTCCAAGTTCATCGAGTTGAATCCCAGCGCCGCCATCGAGGCCCTGAAGCGTCAGATCACGGGGTTCGTCATGCCCGGAATCGGCATCCCGGGATTCGTGGGTCACGCCCGAGCGATCGCGGGCGCGGGCATTTACGACTTCGCGATCCACCACGAGAAGATCATCATGCCGTTGGTCTTTCGGCAGTGGTCCGTCGACAAGGTGGAAGGACTCGACGGCTCGGCCGAAGAGGCCCGCTCCGGATTGTTCAAACACATCGAACGCGTCGCCAAGGTGGCGCGTCGTCAGGCCGAGAGGCTGGCCGAACGTCAGGCGACCATCGCCGCCGCGCTCTGACTCACAGCACCTTGCGGAAGATCTTGGCCTTCTTCTCGGTGTAGGGCGGATAGGCGAGCGACGGATCCAACCGGGTTCCACGCTTCAGCACCGGTTTCAGGTGCTGGAAGAGGCGCACCCCGGACTTGCCGTGGTAGCCGCCCATGCCACTCTCGCCCACTCCGCCGAAGGGAAGGTGCGGACTGGTGAGGTGCATCAGGGTCCCGTTCACCGTGACGCCACCGGCGGTGGTGCGCGACAGAACGGTGTCGATCACGCTCTCGTTCTCGGCGAACACGTACAAGGCCAACGGATGCGGGCGCGCGGTGACGAACGAGATGGCGTCGTCGAGCGACTTCACCGGAACCACCGGCAACAGCGGTCCGAAGATCTCCTCGGTCATCAGCGGTGAGTCGACGTCGACGTCGACCAGCACGGTGGGGGAGATGTAGCGCTCGTCTTCCTTGGTGTCACCACCCAACGCGACCGTGCCACCCGACATGAGGCGCTGCAGGCGGTCGAAGTGTCGCGGGGACACGATGCGTCCGTAGCTGTCGCTGGTGTGCGGGTTCTCGCCGTAGAACTCGTCGACGGCCTTGCCCACCTCGTCGATGAACGGTTGACGCACCTTCTCCTCGATCAGCACGTAGTCGGGGGCGACGCAGGTCTGTCCGGCGTTGAGCCACTTGCCCCATGCGATGCGCCGCGCCGCCACCTTCAGATTCGCGCTGGAGTCGATGATCACCGGGCTCTTGCCGCCCAGTTCGAGCGTGACCGGGGTGAGGTTCTTGGCCGCCGCGGTCATGACGATGCGTCCGACGGTCCCGTTGCCCGTGTAGAAGATGTGGTCGTAGTGCTCGGCGAGCAAGGCCGTCGTCTCGGGAACGCCGCCCTCCACCAACGTGACGGCCGTGGTGTCCATGTATTCGGGCACCAAACGCGCCAAGACCGCCGAAGTGGCGGCCGACACCTCACTCGGCTTCATCACCACGGCGTTGCCGGCGGCGATGGCTCCGGCGGCCGGCACCAGGAGCAACTGAACGGGGTAGTTCCACGGCGCGATGACGAGCACCACTCCGAGCGGCTCGGGCATGAGCACCGACTTGGCGGGCATGGTGACGAGCGGAGTGGGCACGCGCTGGGGCTTGTTCCACTTCTTCAGGTTCTTCAACATCAACTTGATCTCGCCGGTGACGAAGGCGATGTCGGTGATGAACCCCTCGACACTCGGCTTGCCGAGGTCGGTCTTGAGTGCGGCCAGGAAGTCGGCCTCGTTCTCCTCGAGCATGCGGATCATCTGCTCGAGTTGCTGCTTGCGCCAGGCGAGCGGACGGGTGTGGCCGGAGTTGTAGACGGAGCGAAGGGAGTCGGCGACGTTGGTCATGACCACGTTCTATCCCGTTCTCGGTCGTGCTGCGGGCCGAAAACCGTCACATCGGCGACCGAGAACGCTCGGTGGGGTCAGGGCTCGACGATGGGGAAGCCGGGGGTGAAGGTGTCGAGATTGCCGAAGACGTGCATCAGGGCGGCGGCGTCACCGTCGAGGGTGACATTGCCGGCCCCGATCTGATCCATGAACGTCGTCTGCTGGGTGAGGACGTCCACCAGCAACGACCGCGTGATGGTGATGCCGGCGACGGCGGAGGCGTCGTGTCGGCCCGACACCGCGAACAG
>JBJTFY010000147.1:0-6056 GCA_046093625.1 Actinomycetota bacterium | reverse complement strand
TGGTCGAAGTGCACGAACGGGTTCCAGAGCACGACGGCGTGCCCCCGGTCGTCGAGACCACGACGTCCGGCGCGACCGGTGAGTTGCGTGAACTCGCCCGCCGTCAGGAACTCGTGATGCTCGCCGGTGAACTTCGAGAGTCTCTCGATCACCACGGAGCGGGCGGGCATGTTGATGCCGACGGCGAGGGTCTCGGTGGCGAACACCACCTTGACCAGTCCTGCGACGAAACAGGCCTCCACCGCCTCCTTGAACGGGGGCACCATCCCGGCGTGGTGGGCCGCGATGCCGGCCTCGAGTTGGGCGACGAACTGCGGGTAGCCGAGCACGTCGAGATCGTCCTCGTCGAGGTCGTCGAGTCGTTCGGCGATGATCCCCCTGATGCGATCTCGCTCGTCGGGGGTGGTGAACTTGACCCCCTGTTTCAGACACGAGGCGGCGGCCTCGTCGCAGGCGTTGCGACTGAAGATGAAGTAGATGGCCGGCAGCAGACCCTCGTCATGGAGGCGTTCCACCACCTCCATGCGCGACGGCGTGTAGAGGAGACGACGGGGCCGACCTTTCACCGGGCCGCGACCCCGCACCTGACGACTCTGGTCCTCGAGACGTCCGGCCTCCGGATTCGGTCGTCCGTCGACGAGGGTCGGGAACAGGTGCTCGCGTCCGGTCGTCTTGTCGCCCACCATGAACAGGTTCTCGAGTTCGACCGGTCGGCGCTCCTCGACGATGAAACGGGTCGTTCCCCGCACCGTCGTGATCCAGTCGGCCACCTCGTGGGCGTTGCTCACGGTGGCCGAGAGGCACACCAGTTTGACGTGTCGTGGGAGATGGATGATCACCTCCTCCCACACCGGACCCCGGTAGGTGTCCTGGATGAAATGCACCTCGTCGAGCACCACGCAGGAGACGTCGTCGAGCGCCGTGGAACCGGCGTAGATCATGTTGCGCAGCACCTCGGTCGTCATGACCACGACCGGTGCGTCGGGGTTGATGGCGTTGTCGCCGGTGAGCAGTCCCACCCGGTCCCGCCCGTGGCGGGCCACGAGATCGTTGTACTTCTGGTTCGACAACGCCTTGATCGGTGCGGTGTAGAAGGCCCGCCGACCGTCGGCCATGGCGGCCGCGATGCCGTATTCGGCCACGACGGTCTTGCCACTGCCCGTCGGGGCCGCCACGACCGCCGACTCACCGTTGTCGAGCACGTCCATCGCCTCGACCTGGAAGCGGTCGAGCGGGAAACCGTGGTGGGCGATCAAATCGGCTCGGTCGCTCCTCACCCGCTCAGTCTGCCCCGCACCGGACACGCGCGTGGGTATCTCAGCCCGGTTCGACCGCCGAGCGTCGACGCGTGACCAGCCAACCGATCAGGATGGCCACGAAGTAGAAGACGACCAGCGGCACCGACAACAATCCGAGCGTGATCGGGTCGCCCGACGGGGTGATCACCGCGGCGAGAACCACGATCACCATCACGGCCACCCGCCACCCCTCCACCAACTGTCGGGGTCGCAACACTCCGACCAGTTGGAGGAACACGAGGAGCACTGGAAACTCGAAACCCACACCGAACGCCGCCATCATCAGGCCGACGAAACTCACGTACTTGCTGATCTGGAAGGCCTGCTGCACGTCGCTACCCGACCACGAGATGAGCCATTCGAGTCCCTTGTCGAGGGTGAAGTACGCGAAGAAGGCGCCGACGACGAAGAGGACGACGGAGGTCAAGATGAAGGGGATCGCGTATCGCTTCTCCTTCGAGTGCAACGCCGGAACCACGAAACGCCACACCTGCCAGAGAACGACCGGCAAGGCCAGGATCAGTCCACCATAAAGCGAGATGCGGAGCCGGGCGTTGAAACCCTCGAGCGGTCCGAGAGTGAAGAAGTCGCAATTGGTCACGAGGTCGGGACGTCGCCGACACAGATCGTCGTAGGGGCCGCGGATGAACCGCAACACCGGTTCGTAGAAGGCCAGGACGATCATCATCCCGGCGAACACCGCGAGCGACGCGCGGATGAGTCGACTGCGCAGTTCGGCGAGGTGCTCCGTCAGGGTCATCGCCTCGTCCGCCGTGCGCACCCGCTTGGTCAGGAGTCCCCGGATCTGCACGACGCCTCGTCCGGCTCGTCGGACGGTTTCGCCGCCTCATCGAACACCGAGCGCGCGTCCTGCACCGGCTTCATCACGGCGTCCTTGGCCAACTGCGTCGTCTCACGGATCTCCCGCATCGGTTCGTCGAACGCGTTCTTCAGTTCGCTCTGGAAGCCGGTGCTCATGCGTTTCAATTCGCCGTACACGCGACCGAAGCGCCGAATCGCCTCGGGCAACTTCTCCGGTCCGAGAACGATCAAGGCCAGGAGCAGGATCACGACGATCTCGCTTCCCGACAGATTGAACACGCGACGAGTCTAGGGATCGGCGGTCCCGACCGAGGATCGGAACACGGGCGCAACGGGTCCCGTGGCACAATGGCGCGGTGCAACAACAGCGGTTGCCCTCCATCATCGATCCACCCGTCGCTTTCGCCCACCGGGGTGCCCGCGCCCACGCACCGGAGAACACCGTCGAGGCCTTCGCCTTGGCGATTCGCCTCGGGGCGACCGGGCTCGAGAGCGACGTGTGGATCACCGCCGACGGGGTGCCGGTGCTCGACCACGACGGGATCGTGAAGCGCCGGGGTCGCAAGATCCCGATCAGTGCGGTCTCGCGCGCCGAATTGCCGTCCCACATCTGCGACATGGCCCGGTTCGTCGACGAGTTCGGTGCCGCACACCACGTGTCACTCGACGTCAAGGACCCCGCGGCGTTCCGACCGCTCGTCGAGGTAATCCGTTCCCGCGCTCCGGCCCTCGAGGAACGCCTCTGGTTGTGCCACCACGACTGGAAGGTCGTGGCCTCGTGGCGTCCGCACACCACGGCGCGCCTCGTCGACTCCACGCGTCTCGCCCGACTCAAGGAGGGACCGGAACGCCGGGCCGCCGACCTCGCCGCGGCCGGGGTCGACTGCATCAACATGCACCATTCCGACTGGACCGGTGGCCTCGTGACGCTCTTCCACCGTTTCGACGTCCTCACCCTCGGGTGGGACATGCAGCAGGATCACGTGCTGCGGGCGGGTCTGCGCATGGGACTCGACGGGGTCTTCAGCGATCACGTCGACCGCATGACCGATGCGTTCGCCGACGAGATCGGCGGGCGAACCTGACGATCAGAGCCAGGCCCACGCCGAAGCCGGCCAGATCACCACGAAGGCCCGACCCCTGATCTTGCCGATCTCGATCGGTCCGAAGTCACGACTGTCGAAACTCTGCACCCGGTTGTCACCCATCACGAAGACCATTCCGTCGGGGACCTGCAACGGTGCGAGGTCGGTGTGCGACCCGCAACGAGACGTCGGTTCCGCGGCCGAGGACTGGGCCACGTCGAGGTACGGCTCGTTCAACCGCTGTCCGTCGACGAAGACCTCGCACGACCGGACCTCGATCGTCTCGTTCGGGAGCGCGATGACCCGTTTGATGAGATCGTCGTGTTGGGCGACTCCGGTGAGTCGGTCGAAGACCACCACGTCTCCTCGGTGAACGTCGTGCAATTTGTACGACAACTTGTTCACCAGCACCCGATCCTGGGGCATGAGGGTGGTCTGCATGCTCGGTCCGTCGATGTAGTACTGCTGGAAGAGGAAGAGTCGGATCAACAACGCGGCCAGGATCGCCACACCGACCACCGCCACCCATTCCCACACCGACCGGATCTGTTGCCGCCGGCGCGCGAAAGGGTCGACGCGCGGTGATTCACCGGTGGGTTCGTCGGGATCGCCGCCCACGGTGGTCTCGAGGCTGCTCTCCATGCGCCGATCACCGTACACCGGCTGGTCACAGCGAGGCGATCAGGCGCTCCACACGCTCGTCACGGCTCTTGAACGGGTCCTTGCACAGCACCGTTCGCTGGGCCTGGTCGTTCAGCTTGAGGTGTACCCAGTCCACCGTGTAGTCGCGCTTGCGTTCCTTGGCGGCCCGGATGAACTCACCGCGAAGGCGGGCCCGGGTCGTCTGGGGAGGGGTGTCCATCGCCGTCAGGACGTCGGACGGCGAGCACAACGATTCGACCAACCCGTGCGCCTGCAGCTTGTTGAAAAGACCTCGGTCGCTCACGAGGTCGTGGTACTGCAGGTCCACCAGTTGGGCCCGGGGGTCGGCGAGGTCGATGCCGTGGCGACGGCAGTACGAGTCGAGTAGACGGTGTTTGATGACCCAGTCGACCTCGCGGTCGAGTTTCAACGGGTCGTTCTCGATGGTCGTGATGCAGTGTTCCCACATCTCGAGCGCCCGCTGTTCGAGCGGCGGGAACCCCTTGGTCTCGGCGTACCTGAGGGCGCGGTCGAGATACTCGCGTTGGATGTCGAGCGCGCTCACCTCCCGACCATTGGCGAGATTCACGGTACGGCGGCAGGTCACGTCGTGGCTGATGTCGCGGATGGCCCGGATGGGATTCTCGAGGGTCATGTCGCGCAGGACCACCATGGGGTCCTCGAGCATGCGGAGCATGCAGGCGGTGGCTCCGATCTTCACGAAGGACGAGTACTCGCTCATGTTGGAGTCCCCGACGATCACGTGGAGACGCCGGTAGCGCTCGGCGTCGGCGTGCGGCTCGTCGCGCGTGTTGATGATCGGTCGACTCCTCGTCGTCGCCGACGACATGGTCTCCCAGATGTGGTCGGCCCGCTGCATGATCGAGTACACGGGTCCGCGCGCCGTCTGCACGATCTTGCCCGCCCCGGTGAAAATCTGACGCGAGACGAGGAACGGGATCAGGACGGCGGCGTGCGCCTCGGCGTCGTCGGCCCGAGCGGTGAGGTAGTTCTCGTGGCACCCGTAACTGTTGCCGGCCGAGTCGGTGTTGTTCTTGAACAGGTACACCGTGCCGCGGATGCCCTCCTCGCGCAGTCGTTCCTCGGCCGACACCAGCAACGACTCCAGGATCCGCTCACCCGCCTTGTCGTGCACCACGACGTCGTAGATCGAGTCGCACTCCGGGGTGGCGTACTCGGGGTGGGAGCCGACGTCGAGGTAGAGACGGGCCCCGTTCTCGAGGAACACGTTCGAACTACGACCCCAGGTGACGACCTTGCGGAAGAGATAGCGCGCCACTTCGTCGGGGCTGAGGCGACGTTGGCCCTTCAGCGTGCAGGTGACGCCGTACTCGTTCTCGAGGCCGAAGATGCGCCGCTCCACGCCGGAAAACTATCGCCCACCGCCGAGCGCGGGGAGATCAGGCGAGCAGACCCGCGACTTCGGCGTCGTCGAGTCGGCGGAAACAACGACGACCGTTCGACCGCGAGAGGACCGCGACTTCGGTGTCGTCGGCGCTCAACACGCGGTCACCACCGGCCAGAGCCGCCACGCACGCGCGCACCGCCGCGGCGAGGTCGGCCGACTTGCTCCAGGTGTCGACCAGACGCTCGGCGATCGCCTCGGAGTCACCACCGAGGGCGCACATGCCGTCCTCGTCGACCAACGTGCCGTCGTACAGGATGTGGAAGAGCTGGTCGTCGTCCTGGGTGACCCCGACCTCGGCGACCAGGATCTCGACTTCGAGGGGCTTCACGTCATGGGTGAAGGTCTGCCCGAGGATCTGGGCGTACTCGTTGGCCAGACTCCGCGCCTCCACGTCGTCGCGCGAATACTGGTAACCCTTGACGTCGGCGTTGCGCACGCCGAATCGCCGCAACTGGTCGAACTCGTTGTACTTGCCGACTCCGGCGAAGCCGATCCGGTCGTAGATCTCGCTGATCTTGCGCAGGGTGTTGGACGTGTTCTCGGCCACCACGACGATGCCGTCGTCGTACTGCGCCGCCACCAAGGCCCGCCCGCGGGCGATCCCCTTGCGGGCGTAGTCCGCCCGATCCTTCATCAATTGTTCGGGTGCGACGTAGAAGGGCTGGTTCACGACTCCCCCGTTCGACGCGCGCGTTGCTCGTCCGACAACGACGCGAACCGGGGCGCGAGGTCGTCGTCGTCACGACGGCGCCAACCGTCGAGATCGATGGTGGCCACGAC